>NZ_JCAXEW010000025.1:0-77225 GCF_059759275.1 Ferdinandcohnia sp. GQ5 | reverse complement strand
CAAAACCGTGGACTTTTTTTACTAATACGATACAATAATATAAATAATTATTTGATTTGTATGTATTCACCCATCAATGGATTGTATCATAATATACTTTATTGCTTAAAAGCGTTTAGGTAATAAAGTTTTTAGTGACATATTGAATTTTATCGTTTATAATGAATTCTAATTACTAGAAATATATCATATTTTCGATTAAATTACGATAATAACTTGGGTGGAGAAAGGAAGAGTGAGATGAGTAAAGTAGAACTAGATAACCTACGCGACAGAGTAGAAGAAATTAATCTTGAAATTCTTAAACTTATTAGTGAACGCGGGAAATTAGTACAAGAAATTGGAAAAGTAAAAGAAACACAAGGTGTTAACCGATACGATCCTGTACGCGAAAGAAAAATGTTAAATAACATTTTAGAGCATAATGAAGGACCTTTCGAAACATCAACTGTACAACATATCTTCAAAGAAATTTTCAAGGCAGGTCTTGAGATTCAAGAAGACGATCATCGCAAAGCTCTCCTTGTTTCACGTAAGAAAAAACCTGAAGATACAATTGTTGATGTAAAAGGTGTAAAAATTGGTGATGGCTCACAGCAATTCATCGTTGGACCATGTGCGGTTGAAAGTTATGAACAAACAGCTGCAGTAGCTGCAGAAGCAAAGAAATATGGTTTACGCCTACTTCGTGGCGGTGCATTCAAGCCAAGAACTTCTCCTTATGATTTCCAAGGGCTAGGACTTGAAGGATTAAAAATCTTAAAACGCGTTGCAGATGAGACAAACATGGCTGTTATCAGTGAAATTGTAAACCCTGCAGATATTGAGGTTGCTTGTGATTACATTGATGTTATCCAAATCGGTGCTCGTAACATGCAGAACTTTGAATTACTGAAAGCAGCAGGCTCAGTTAAAAAGCCAGTATTATTGAAACGCGGATTGGCTGCTACACTTGATGAATTCGTGAATGCAGCAGAATATATCATATCTCAGGGAAATGATCAAATCATTCTTTGTGAAAGAGGTATCCGTACTTACGAAAAAGCTACTCGTAATACATTAGATATTTCTGCAGTTCCTATCCTAAAACAAGAAACACACTTACCAGTATTTGTTGACGTAACACATTCAACTGGACGTCGTGATTTATTATTGCCATGTGCAAAAGCAGCTCTTGCAATTGGAGCAGATGGTGTCATGGCGGAGGTACATCCAGATCCAGCGGTTGCTCTATCAGACTCAGCACAGCAAATGGATTTTGATCAATTTGAAAAATGGATTACAGAACTTAAGGCAACTCAAGCCGTTCGTGTTTAACTTTATCCAGCCTTGAGGCGGATGCACAGATTTTTCAAGCTTGCTTGAATAAAATCTGGGAGCAAATACGCCAAGGCGATTTGATTTTTCAAGAAGACCTCCTACTGTCAAAGTAGGAGGTTTTTTCGAGCTTTTTTAACGAATTTGTTAAGAATTGCACAAAGTAATTGCCCTAGAGGAGTAAGTATCGTATGATTATTAGATAAAATAAGCAAACATGACATTTGTTTGAATAAAAAAGTTAATACTAACATATAAGTGGTAACTTGAAATAAGGAGTGCTGTCAATGAATGTGACAATCTATGATGTTGCGAGGGAAGCCAATGTTTCCATGGCAACCGTATCGCGTGTTGTAAATGGTAACCCAAATGTAAAACCAACAACTCGAAAGAAAGTACAAGAAGCAATTGATCGATTAGGCTATCGCCCGAATGCTGTTGCTCGTGGACTAGCTAGTAAAAAAACGACAACAGTTGGAGTAATCATTCCAGATATCTCAAATATTTTTTACTCAGAGCTTGCACGTGGAATTGAAGATATTGCGACAATGTATAAGTACAATATTATCCTCAGTAACTCTGACCAAAATAAGGACAAAGAACTACACTTATTAAATACAATGCTTGGAAAGCAAGTGGATGGTATTGTATTTATGAGTGGAAATATTACAGGAGAACATGTCGAGGAATTTGAAAAGTCTCCTGTTCCGATTGTCTTAGCTGCCTCAGTGGAGAGTACAAATACGGTCCCAGCTGTAACAATCGATGTCGAACAGGCTGCATACGATGCAGTAACAGAATTGGCTAATAAAGGCCATAAGAAAATTGCGTTTGTTACCGGTCCATTAAATGAACCAATTAATGGTGAAAAGAAATTAAATGGTTATAAACGGGCTATCGAGGATGCAGGACTTTCATATAAGGAAGACTTTGTAATCGAAGGAGATTACACATATGATTCTGGTATTGAAGGTTTTGAGAGAATCCATGAATTAGAAGATAAACCTACTGCTGTATTTGTAGGTACGGATGAAATGGCATTAGGTGTCATCCATAGTGCACAAGATTTAGGTTATTCAATTCCAAATGATTTCGAAATTATTAGCTTTGATAATACACGATTAGCACTCATGGTGCGTCCGCAGCTTACATCAGTTGTTCAACCGATGTATGATATTGGAGCAGTAGCGATGAGACTTTTAACTAAGTTCATGAACAAGGAAAATGTTGAAGAGCAAATCGTGACATTGCCACACCGTATTGAATTTAGAAACTCAACAAAGGAATAGTTAAAAACACGGCCCGAGGCCGTGTTTTTTATTTATTATTTCGTATTGGGTAAAGCGTTTTTGTAACGGTAAGTGCATTTTTTTCCTCAATTTCTGCTCTTCTAGGTATAGGTGGATAAATAGTGGGCTCATCATCCCAATATGCTGGAAGAGTGAGTTTGGCTATTGGTTGCCACTGATTGATCCATTCGGTTGGAAGTGCGCCACTTATATTTGATTTTTCAATCATTTCGAGCCAAATCAAAGACCATGCTCTAGGTACGACTCTCCAAATGTCATATCCGCCGCCACCGACTGCAATCCAGCGACCATCACAATATTGATGTGCAAGCTGATGAGCAAGCTTAGGGATTTCACGATAGATTTTCATTGTTGCAGACAAATGGGTTAACGGATCATAGTAGTGCGAGTCGACACCGTTTTGCGTAAAAATAACATCTGGTTTAAAAAACTCAGTTACTTCTGTAAAAGCGGTTGTGTATGCATGTAACCATGAATCGTCCTCAGTAAATGCATCAAGCGGAATATTAAAGGTATAGCCGTAGCCCTTGCCAGAGCCACGCTCAGTTACATTTCCTGTCCCAGGAAATAGATATCGTCCTGTTTCATGAATTGAAAGTGTACAAACAGTTGGGTCATCATAAAATGTCCACTGCACACCATCTCCATGATGTGCATCAGTATCCACATATAGAACCTTTACATTATATTTTTTTTGCAAATAACGAATCGCTACTGAACTATCATTGTAGACACAAAATCCAGAGGCCTTCCCGCGGAATCCATGATGGAGTCCGCCTCCTAAATTAAGGGCATGCTTCGATTTTCCCGACATTACATGGTCAACTGCGGAAAGGGTAGCGCCTACTAGTAATGCACTAGCCTCATGCATTCCGGGAAAAATAGGAGTATCCTCCGTGCCGATTCCATAGCTATATCCAGTTTCTTTAGGGAGTTTACCTTCCCCTGCTAACTTAACAGCCTCAATAAATTTGGGGTCATGGACGAGTTCTAATTCTTCATCTGTGGCTACTCTAGGTGGAATAATATCCGATTCATCTAACAAGTTCAGACTTTTGAGTAGATCATATGTAAGTTTTACCCTCGTTTGATTAAAGGGATGATCATTACTAAATCGATATTTTAATAATTCGTCCGAATAGACAAAGACAGATTCTTTCGTCATAATCGTGGCCCTGGTATGGTTGGCCATAGTACAGTGTAGCCATTATCAATTAGATTAGTAATGATCTTAGTTGGATTCATTGTTTGAACTCGTAACACAATTATTTTATATTGCGTGTCCTCTTTGTCAGGATAAACAAGGACACTGTGAATATTTACATTATGATTTTTTATGACATTGACAACGTCTGCGAGTGTTCCTGCACGATTATGTACCTTAATTTCGAGTTGTGAACCTGGTTGGTTTGCACCTGTTAGTTGTGCAAAGGTATGAAGTAAATCAGTCTCAGTGATGATTCCAACTAATTTTCCATTGGATTCAATTGGGAGACAGCCAATCCGATGCTGGAAAAAAACAGCAGAAATCTCTTCAACAAAGTCAAGCGGATGTCCGGTTATTACTTCTTTTACCATAATGTCTTTAAGTGGTGAATCTAGTGTTTTTTCATTGTTCGTATAGTCTAGGATTGAAGGCTTTGCATCACGAATATCACGGTCACTAATTAACCCAATCACGTGTTGATTTTTATCTACCACAGGTATATGACGAATTTTTTTCTCATCCATTATTTTAATCGCTGTTGAGATGGAGTCATCAGCTGATAAAGTAATGACATTTTTCTTCATAATTTCTTCAACAATCATGTGAATCCCCCTTACTCCCTTAATACATGAATCGATTCATAAAGCGTAGCCGGTCAAATCTTTCAATCGTATCCTGATTTACTCGTTTGCCAATTCGAGCCATTAAACAGTTGGCAGGGTGTGAACTAATTTCAGGATCATCTGTTGCAAACCATTCAAGCCCACCTGCACTCATCATTTTTTCCATTACTTTACGATACTCCCAAACATTCAGGCCAGTTCCTTTTAAATCCCAATGCCAATAATATTCGGTAGTAATGATGAGATAGTCTTCCATAGCGTCATCCATCATAGAAACAATTAATAGATTCTTTCCAACTCTGCTGCCTCGAAATTTTGGAATAACTTCAATTGCTCCTAATTCTATCAAATTTTCTATTTTCCCCTCAGACCAGCGCTCTAGCGGGTCTGGGTAAAGGTATGTAACATACCCTACAATTGTATGATGCTCTCTTGCGATAATAATTCTTCCTTCAGGGAGGTCAGCAATTTCAATCAATGCTTTATGCTGTTGATTTGGAGGACGAAATGCTACCAAGTCCTCGTGAAATTCATAGCTTGCAAGGGCTTCTCCGGTTATGGGACCTTCAATAATGAGCGTGCCATGAGGGGTTTTAAGTTCCTTTGCGTTATAAGTTTTCTTATGCTCCACATTGTCACCACCATTCATAACGTCAATTTCATTATACATGAACCTAGTAAAAATAAAGCGTTTTCAGAATTTTGTCAAATGCGCCTTGGGGTTTTGGTGCCCAAATTTTTCGCGCGTGCATGAAAAACTATCGCTGAAAAGTCGTCGCATCTGCGGGTGCTGTACCTATATTTAGCAGGGTATTGGGCCCATACTATTACACTAATTATACAATTTTACAGAAAAATAATATATAAACAAAATTTTAAAAATTGAGAAAAGACGAGTTTTATTTTATAATAGAATAGTAAATAACTTACATAAAGGGGAAATGTATAGTGAAAGTGGAAGCGTTACCAGCAACCAAAGGCAATTATAATCTAAAAGATTATGATGAAGCATATGAGAATTTTGATTGGACGGAAGTAGAAAAAAGTTTTTCTTGGTCAGAAACAGGTAGGGTTAATATTGCTTATGAAGCAATCGACCGCCATGCAGAGGGTGTAAGGAAAAATAAAATCGCTCTATATTATCGTGATCCATCACGTGATGAGAAATATACATTTAAAGAAATGAAAGAATATACGAACCGTGCGGCTAACGTATTAAAGCAAGCGGCAGATGTGGAAAAAGGTGACCGAGTATTTGTATTTATGCCACGTTCTCCCGAATTATATTTTACAGTATTAGGGGCTATTAAATTAGGGGCAATCGTGGGACCACTATTTGAAGCATTTATGGAAGGAGCAGTTCGCGATCGCTTGGAAGATAGTGAAGCAAAGGTAATTGTCACAACTCCAGAATTAGTGGATCGTATTCCGTTTAATGAACTTCCTGCATTAAAGCATATTGTCCTCGTTGGTGAAAATGTTACGGAGGATGGCCCATTTATCGATTTTCTTGGTCGGCTAAAAACAGCAAGTAAAGAGCTGCAAATTGAATGGGTAGAACGAACGGACGGTATGCTATTACACTATACTTCTGGTTCAACAGGTAAACCAAAGGGAGTATTGCATGTTCATAACGCCATGATTCAACAATACCAGACTGCAAAATGGATTCTCGATTTACAAGAAGATGACATCTATTGGTGTACAGCTGACCCAGGTTGGGTAACAGGAACTTCTTACGGCATTTTTGGTCCTTGGCTTAACGGAGCTTCAAATGTAATAGTAGGAGGCCGTTTTAGACCGGAAAACTGGTACCAAACCATTGAAGATTTTGGAGTTACAGTCTGGTATAGTGCACCAACAGCATTTAGAATGCTGATGGGCGCTGGTGATGAACTTGTAAAACAATTTGATTTAAGTACATTGCGTCATGTATTAAGTGTAGGGGAGCCACTTAACCCCGAAGTTGTTCGTTGGGGAGTAAAGGTCTTTAACTTACGAATTCATGATAATTGGTGGATGACAGAAACGGGTGCACAGCTTATTAGTAATTACCCTTGCATGGAGATCAAACCCGGTTCTATGGGTAAACCATTCCCTGGAATTAAGGCTGCTATTGTTGACGACCAAGGTAATGAATTACCACCAAATCGAATGGGCAACCTCGCTGTTAAAAAGGGCTGGCCATCAATGATGTATCAAATCTGGAATAATCCCGCAAAATATGAGTCCTATTTTATGCCCGGTGATTGGTATGTATCAGGGGATTCAGCATATATGGATGAAGATGGGTATTTCTGGTTCCAAGGTCGTGTTGATGACGTAATCATGACCTCCGGTGAGCGGGTAGGACCATTTGAAGTTGAAAGTAAGCTTGTTGAACATCCCGCAATTGCAGAAGCCGGTGTTATCGGAAAGCCTGACCCTGTAAGAGGGGAAATCATTAAAGCGTTCGTAGCACTCGTTGATGGCTATAAAGCGACAGATGAGTTAAAAGAAGAAATAAGAGATTTTGTAAAAAAAGGATTAGCTGCACATGCTGCTCCTCGTGAAATTGAGTTTAAGGAAAAACTTCCAAAAACACGTAGTGGAAAAATCATGAGACGTGTTCTTAAGGCATGGGAGCTTGATTTACCGACAGGCGACCTTTCTACAATGGAAGATTAAAATGTTAACAGAAAAAGAGGTGATCCACTGGATCACCTCTTTATTATTGATTAATTTCCACCGTTTTCTTTATCTTTTTCTTTACCCTTAGCGTTACCTTTGCCATTCTTTTCATTCTCATTATTGGTTCCGTTATCCCCATCAGCAGGAGGGTCTGACGGAGGTGGGGTAACCACTTCCGGCTCTGGTTTGTAGTCGCCATTTTTGATTAAGACTGAATTTGCGAGTGGCGTTTCTTTACCAGTGACATCAACAGCAGTAACATAATAGGCAGCAACGGCGTTTCCAACTTTAAATTGTAAATTCTTTGTAGCAGGAACACTTCCGATTTTCTTGAAGTCTGCTGTGAAATTTCCTGCAGAATAGATTCGATATCCTATGACATCATTGTGATCATGCTTTGCCCATTTCAATGTACCTGAAGAAATCGAGGCACCTTTTACTTGGGACGGAACTGAACCATTATCTTTAAGTTCAGTAGATTCTGTAACAACAAGGTTCTTCCAACGATCGTTCTTAGGAAGCAGTTGTGAAATGGCCGCAGAATCTTTTAAACCATGCTCCGATAAAAACTCTTTCTTGATCATGATTCCTTCTTGTACAAATTCCTTTGGTGCACTTGATGGTACACGATAGGCTTTGCCATCTACTTCAATATACTTACCTTTTAAAAGGTTATCATCGACCTTCGTCGGAACAAATTTTGCATTATATATGTCAGATTGTACTAGACCAGCTTCACGACATAAATCTGAAGGAAGTAATCCAGAAAGTCCACAATAAGAGCGACTTACAATTCCTCCAGGCATTTTAAAGTTCTCTTTTGGTTTAACAAGCTCTGGTTTTACATCATATACTGCATTCATTTGTTGTGCCCACAGAAGAATATTTCTTCTTGAATTATAAAGTCCCTTATAGTTCAGTGCCACTGGCTTTGGTGTATCATAGCCAATCCACGTACCAAAGGTTACATTCGGGTTGGTTGCTACAAACCAAATATCCCACCAGTCGTTGGTTGTACCCGTTTTACCAGCCCAATCCGCATTAAACTTAAGGTAGCCATTCATAGATGCAGCTGTACCACCGCTAATAACATCACGCATCATATCGATTGTTAGATAAGCAGTTTGTGGAGAGAAAACCTCAACAGGTTTCACTTCATGTTCGTATACAACTTCTCCGTCGTTCGTCTCAATTTTTTCAATCATATAGGCATCAATAAACTTACCTTCGTTAGCAAATGTTGCGAACGCATTTACATTCTCTTCAACTGAAACTCCATCCGTCATACCGCCAATTGCTAAAGATGGGGCGTGATAGTCTTTCTCATTTAAAGAAGTGAACCCCATTTTCTCTAGGAAAGTTATTGGGCGGTGATCAAATGCCTTTAAGTATGTCTTGATCGCCGGGATATTCTTAGAGACTTGTAAAGCTCGTCTAGCAGACATTAGACCATCAAAGTCATTTGTCCCACCCACGTTATATGGAGTATATTTTCCATACGAGAACTTTACATCGGCAATCACGCTACCAGGCTGTACGAGTCCAAGTTCCATTGCTGGTGCATAGTCCAAGAGAGGCTTCATAGTTGAACCATTTGAACGCTTCGCACCTAATGCGTGGTTGGTTTGTTCACGCTCGAAGTCACGGCCTCCCACAAAACTAATTATTTTTCCTGTTCTATTTTCAATTAATACAGAACCGAGCTCTTCTGGTTCTATTACTTGTACATCTTCATTCGTTTCTAAGTTTTTCTTTGTTTCTTTTCGATCTGGACCAAAATATTGAAATTTCTTTACTGCCTCTTGCATTGCATCATATACTTCTTTGTCAATAGTTGTATGGATTTTATATCCATTTTGACGAAGGTTTCTGTCTGCGATAACTTGGTAGTGTGATCGAAGTTCCTTATTTTCTTCAAGATCCTTTTCCTCGTATCCGTCATCCTTAGCCAATTTTTTCATCAAAATATCAGTGGCACGTTTTTCTACTTCAACTGTTAACCAAGGATATTTTTCAGTAGGCTCTGACTTAGGTGGGGCAAGATTTGCACGAATATCATAGGTAAGTGCTTCGTCATATTGCTTCTGTGTAATGAAACCACCTGTAAGCATACGCTCTAAAACTGTTTTCATCCGGTTGATACCGGGCTCCAAGTTCTCTTTCACCTTTCCACCCTGGTTCAAAAACGGAGTATATACATATGGGTTTTGTGGTATACCAGCGATAAATGCTGCTTGTGGAAGGTTTAAATCTTTTGCATCTACTCCAAAAATTCCTTTGGCTGCTGTTTGAACTCCAGCAATATTTCGACCTGAAGAATTACGGCCATAAGGAATAATATTTAGATATGCTTCTAGAATTTCATCTTTATCAAAAAACTTTTCAAGTCGCAGTGCAATGAGAATTTCCTTAGCCTTCCGATCAAAGGAAACTTCATTTGATAAAATTTGATTCTTAATCAATTGCTGGGTCAGCGTACTTCCTCCAGTTTGGATAGGTGAATTAGTTACATCCTGTACGATTGCCCGGAGTATTGATTTTGGAACAACTCCATCGTGCTTATAGAAATATTGGTCTTCAGTAGCAATAACAGCATCTAAGACAAATGGTGAAATATCTTCGAGTGCTACTTCTTCACGTTGCAGGTCTGCCCTTAATTGACCAAGGTAGACCTCATTTGCAAAGTAGACCTCCGTGTTTTCTTCATAGTTATAAATATCTTTTTGCAGACTTTCATAGCTTCGGACAGGTTCGTCCTTAACCAGAGATGCAAAATATCCTGCACCAGCTCCACCGGCAAAGCCAAGTCCAAGCAGACCAATAATAAAGAAAATTAAAAATAAGTTCCATATAACCCCGTAAGTAACTCTTGCGCCTTTTCGGGCTTTGTTTCCGGTAACTGCTTGAATGACTTTATTTGATAGGACTCTTCGCCAAAAAGAGCTAATTTTTTCAAATATCTGTGATTTATTTAGATTCATAATCATCCCCCTAAAAATCCAAGTTTATTATAGCATATAGCGTAGGGTCATTAATATTATTTTATGAATTTCCATTATTTAATTTGACAATAATAGACAGAATGTGATAGAAAAACCTTATTATAAGGTTAAAAGGAGAATCGAAATTTAATGGATGTTATACAGGATTTGACTTATAGGGGATTGATAAATCAAGTAACAGATCAGGAAGGTCTACAGAATACATTAAAGAATGAAAAGATCAAATTGTATTGTGGATTCGATCCAACAGCTGATAGTTTACATATTGGCCACTTAGTAGGGGTTTTAACTTTGAGAAGATTCCAATTAGCTGGGCATCAACCCATTGCATTAGTTGGTGGAGCAACAGGCTTAATTGGTGACCCAAGTGGTAAAAAGGCTGAAAGAACATTAAATCCGAAAGAAGTCGTCGTGGAGTTTAGTAATAGTATTAGAAATCAACTTTCACGCTTTTTGGATTTTGAAGCAAAAGAAAACCCAGCTCAAATTGCAAATAATTATGATTGGATTGGAAGTTTAGACTTAATTACTTTCTTGCGTGACATAGGAAAAAGCTTTGGTCTTAATTACATGCTTGCTAAGGACTCTGTGCAATCTCGTCTCTATGCTGGTATTTCATTTACTGAGTTTAGTTATATGATTTTACAATCCTATGACTTCTTAAAACTTTATGAAGATGTAGGCTGCCGACTTCAAATTGGTGGAAGTGACCAATGGGGAAATATCACAGCAGGACTTGAATTAATTCGAAAAACAGTAGAGGATGCAAAAGCATTTGGTCTAACTATACCTCTCGTGACAAAAGCCGATGGAACTAAGTTTGGAAAAACAGAAGGTGGTACAATCTGGTTAGATAAAGATAAAACGTCACCATACGAGTTTTATCAATTTTGGATCAATACAGATGACCGTGATGTTGTCCGCTATTTAAAATATTTTACGTTCCTATCCAAAGAAGAAATTGATAGTCTTGAAGCAGAAATTCAAAATGCACCTGAAAAGCGATTGGCACAAAAGACATTGGCTGAGGAAGTAACGAAATTGGTTCATGGTGAATCTGCTTTAGAGCAAGCTATGAAAATTTCAACAGCATTATTTAGCGGTTCTATCAGTGAATTAAGTGCAGAGGAAATTAAGCAAGGCTTTAAGGATGTTCCTTCATATGAGTACAATGGGGATCCAGTGGTCGGGTTAGTTGATTTATTAGTAATGAGCAAAATTTCCCCATCTAAGCGTCAGGCGCGTGAGGATATTGGAAATGGGGCTATTTATGTCAATGGTGAGAGAATCCAAGAAGTAGATGCGGTCTTGACTTCACAAAATCGAATTGAAGGTCAATTCACCGTCATCCGTCGTGGCAAGAAAAAATATTTCTTAATTAAATACTAAAATGATAAGGTGCTCCTAAGGAGCACCTTATTGATTCTATCTATGCAAAAAAAAGAGGAAAGGGATAACCCTTTCCTCTTTAGGAAGATTAACGTGAGTAGAACTCAACGATGAATGCTTCGTTAATTTCTGCTGGTAATTCAGAACGCTCTGGTAAACGAGTATATGTTCCTTCTAGCTTATCAGCATCAAAAGTTAAATATTCTGGTACGAAGGTAGTAGCTTCGATAGCTTCTTTAATTGCAACAAGGTTACGTGATTTTTCACGAACTGCAATTGTTTGACCAGGTTTTACACGGTAAGATGGAATATCAACGCGGCCACCATCTACAAGAATATGACCATGGTTAACTAATTGGCGAGCTGCACGACGAGTACGAGCAAGACCAAGACGGTAAACTAGGTTATCTAAACGTGATTCAAGAAGAATCATGAAGTTTTCACCAAGGATCCCTTGCATTTTGCTTGCATTGTTGAATGTGTTACGGAATTGACGTTCGTTCACACCATACATATGACGAAGCTTTTGCTTTTCTTGTAATTGTAAACCATATTCAGAAAGCTTTTTGCGTTGGTTAGGACCATGTTGTCCAGGAGCGTAAGGACGCTTTTCTAATTCTTTACCAGTACCACTTAATGAGATGCCAAGACGACGGGATAATTTCCAGCTTGGACCAGTATAACGAGCCATGAATGACTCCTCCTTCAATGTTTTTATTTTGTTGTAAAATAAAAACAGATGTGCTAGATGCTTTCGACTATTTTGTTTTCATGTATCTTCGCTCTAGCAGCCAAGAGTTACGTGATACACCATCTATGAGCTAATAGCTCACGCAGAGGAACAAAATAGAACAAAAACCTAATCACATACGCTGCAATATTTTACACAACGATCATTATATGATTTTTAGTAAAGGAAGTCAAGTTATCATGAAAATATACATAAAACGGCAAGATCTTTGTCTTTTTATAAAGTAAATTAGATTATTAATATGAAGATGTAATAAATTTGGTTTTTTTACGATATAATAAAACATTTTTCGTGCATTTTCTATTATAATGAAAATAGTAAGTACTTATGTTAGATGGGTGATTAATCATGAAGTTTCCAAATGAAGAATTGAGATATGAGCAACTTTTTAGAGTAACCTCTAAGTTTCACTCAACCATGGATATAGATGCTGTGCTCGAAGAGGTTATGAATACATTACAAGATGTATACCCATCGTTTGCATTTACCCTATTTCTTGCACATGATAATAAACGACATAATGTTATTCCTATTAAAGATATACAAGAATATGAAAATGGTGAACATTCGCTTGTTATGCAAGCGTTTGTAAACGGTACCTTGCAACATGAAAATTCAATTACTGATAAAAAATCGGTCATTTATGCCCCTTTAAAAGGAAGACAGGGTGTTTATGGAGTCTTGCAAATCAATGCCCATTACGGATTGGTATTTCCTAAATCAGAAATCCAGTTTATTGAACTGTTAGCAAATACAGCTGGACATGCATTCGAAAATGCACAACTCTACCAACAGTCGAAACAATTAATTGCTGATCTACAATTAATTAATGAAACTTCACATAAGCTAAATTCTAATTTGAGATTAACAGATACAATGACATTCATGACATCTCAAATCAAAGCTTCCTTCGGCGCAAATGAAGTAGGCTTCTTATTACAATCAAATGGACAAATAGAGGTACTTCCAGGAAGTACTACTTTTTTTGAAGAAGGCCATGGCGAGCAATATATTTTATACTGCCTTGATCGAATATTAACAGAAAAAGAAACTCTATTCATAGGAGATTTACAGGTGGATCCGGCATTTGGCAATTCCGTCTATCGTTCTATGATGTCAGTTCCAATTGTACAACGCAGTGAAATTTTAGGTGTTGCCATTGTTTTACATGAACTACCTTATTTCTTTTCTTTTGATAAGTTTAAACTCCTGCAATCCTTGATTTATCATTCATCATTGGCTTTTACAAATTCAATCCTTAGGGAAGAACTCGAAAAATTGGTTATCACCGATTATTTAACCAAACTTTATTCCCGTAATTACTTAGAGGATTGTGTACACAAATCATTGGAAACAGATGCTTTTGGAACATTTATACTAATTGACATTGATGATTTCAAAGGTATTAATGATACTTATGGTCATCAGGTTGGGGACGAAGCAATTATACAAATAGCTAATCTTATTAAAGAAAATATCCGTGACAATGATATTGGAGCAAGATGGGGTGGAGAAGAACTCGCAATTTACCTGCCTAGAGTGGATTTAGCTTCAGGGATTGCTGTAGCAGAAAGGCTCGGAAAAAGAGTGGAACAAAATTCAAATCCCAAAATCACAATTTCATGTGGGGTGGCTACCTGGCATAAAGAATTCAGAGAAACATTCCAAAGTTTATTCCATCGTGCAGACAATGCACTGTATGCAGCTAAACAATCAGGGAAAAATCAAGTTATTGCTAGTGAAAATAAAGTCATTGAAGGGCATCTATGAAGGTATCGGGTTCGAATTCAGGGTATGAAATAGTAAATCCCTATACATTTTTAGCGTGAATTCATATACGAATTCACGCTTTATTTTTATTGATAAACCGTGTCCCAAGATACTTAAACTTCAGACATACCTGGTCTGAATTTGTCCTTCCGAGTCCGAAGTTACCTAGACTTCGGACACCCCTGGTCTGAACCTGGCATGTCGAGTCCGAAGATCTCTAAACTTCGGACACACTGGGCATGAATCTGGCATGTCGAGTCCGAAGATACCTAGACTTCGGACACCCCTGGTCTGAACCTGGCATGTCGAGTCCGAAGATCTCTAAACTTCAGACATACCTGGTCTGAATTTGTCCTCCCGAGTCCGAAGTTGTGCTATCTTCAGACAATGATTAGCTAAATCTGCTTAGTCGAGTCCGAAGATCTCTAGACTTCAGACATGTCTGCGCTGAAATTGCCTCCCCGAGTCCAAAGATCTCCAAACTTCAGACACACCGTGCATGAATCTGGCATGTCGAGTCCGAAGATACCTAAACTTCGGACACCCCCGAGCTGAATCAGCACTCCCGTGTCCATAATGATTTTAATTGTTATTCGACACTAGAAATCATACGCGTTTTGCTATGGTAATTGGTCTATTTACAGCTCAAAATAGCCCCCATCTATAAATGGATGTCCTTTTTGGTAGGAACAGCGCTTTAATTCGCTATATTATAAAACCTAGTAAACCTCTATGAAAATAGAAAACGCTTTCAATACAACCCTTCTTGTCATATGCTAATGGTATAATCAAAAGTTTTAAGGGGGATAAGGGGAGCATGAGCAAGGAAAGTAAATACTTTGACACTTTAGCGATACATGGTGGCGGACCAACTTCTCCAAATGGGAGTTTAACACCACCACTTTACCAAACATCAACTTTTACATTTGAAACAGCTGAACAAGGAGAAGCTCGTTTTGCTGGTGCGGATGAAGGATATATATATTCAAGATTAGGGAACCCAACAGTTAAAAATTTAGAAGAAAGAATTGCTCTCTTAGAGGGAGGGGAAGCAGGGCTTTCATTTGGATCGGGGATGGCGGCTGTTTCGGCTGTGTTATTTGCATTAACAAAGTCTGGTGATCATATCCTCTGTTCACAGGGACTGTATGGGTGTACCTTTGGTCTCCTACAGATGATGAACGAGAAGTACAATATTGAACATGATTACAGTGATATGGATGATGAAGAGGAAATTCTATCAAAAATTACTCCACAAACGAAACTAATCTACATTGAGACACCAATTAATCCAACTATGAAACTCATTGATTTACAAAAGGTTGTTAAGATTGCGAAACAGCTTAATATCCCAGTTGTCGTGGACAATACTTTTAGTTCACCTTATTTGCAGCAACCCATTAAATTGGGCTGTGATATTGTGGTACACAGTGCTACAAAGTATATTGGAGGACATGGAGATGTTATCGCAGGACTTGTCGTTGGCAAAAAAGAATTTATTCAACAGGTGGCAATGTCAACGAAAAAGGATATTGGTGGTATTATGTCACCATTTGATGCATGGCTTTTACTTCGTGGGCTAAAGACACTGCCGGTAAGGATGGACCGCCACTGTGATAATACAGAAAAAATCGCATTCTTACTCAAAGAACATAAAAATGTGGAGCAAATTTTTTATCCTGGTGATATAGAAAGTCCAGCTTACGAGATTATGAAAAAACAAATGAGTAAGCCAGGTGGACTTATATCTTTTACAATTAAAGGCACAAAGAAAGATGCACAAAACGTTCTAAATCGACTGAAGTTAATCAAAATTGCTGTGAGTCTAGGTGATACAGAGACTCTCATACAGCATCCAGCAACAATGACACATTCTGTTGTGCCAGAGGAATCCCGATTGAAAATGGGCATTACGGATAATTTGATTCGACTTTCGGTAGGATTAGAAGCATGGGAAGATATTTGGGATGATTTAAATCAAGCGTTAAACGGATAAAGGAGAACCTAGTCGGGAGGTTAAGCGACTCATAAATACGGGCAAATCAAAAAGCCAGCGAGGACAAAAATCCTCACTGGCTAGTTTTATTTGTCTAGGTCCAGTTGCCATCGTCTCTCTAGTCTGTGCCGATCGTCTCGGAAGGTAAAAGGCACCTTCTGTCAGCGCTCATCTTATGCTTGTCGCCCAAAGCCTAGCACCTTGAACTTTTCTACAGATGTTTTTCTAAAACCTTCACAAATTCTTCAAGGCATTGTTGGTCTACTTCATCAAAACGCTCTTTGATTGGACTGTCGATATCTAACACACCAAATACTTCACCATTTTTCATAATTGGAACAACAATTTCTGATTGGGAAGCACTATCACATGCAATATGACCTGGGAATAGGTGAACATCTGCCACTCTTTCAGTCTTTTGATTTTGGGCTGCAGTACCACAAACCCCACGTCCCATTTTAATTCTCACACATGCAGGTAAGCCTTGGAATGGTCCGAGAATAAGTTCATCCTCTTTCTTTACATAAAAGCCAACCCAATTGACATTATCTAGAAATTGGTTAAGTAATGCTGATGCATTTGCTAAATTTGCTATTTGGTCATGTTCGTCTTCAAGCAAAGCTTGCAACTGTTTTGTTACCAGTTTATAGTCTTCTGCTTTATTACCTTTGTATTGTTCGACATGAAACATTATGATTCCCCTCCATTTGAGTAATACCTACATAAATTATATTAAATGATAGCTTAAAGCGCGTGACTTGTCGATAAATTCTTAAAGGAATCCACCTTAGCATATCGAAATCTATACTATATTAAGGGTAAGGTGGGTTGGTTATGAAAAGTAAAACAATGAAACAAAAAGTTATTGAGTCGTCCGTATTCTTATTTAATACAAAAGGCTTTGATGGAACAACAGTACGTGAAATTGCGAAAAGAGCAAATTGTAATGTCGCCAATATCTCCTACTATTTTGGAAATAAGGAAGGTTTACTAGAACATTTAGTTTCTACTTACCTAGAGGGATATTTAACGATTGTCGAGCATGCCTATATTGAATTGGATAACAGAACGGCAAGAGAATGTTTATTGCTTGCGGTCAGAGGGATTATGGAATACCAAAAGGATAATCGTCACTTATCACGTTTCGTCCAAAGGGAAATTACATTTGATACCACTTTGATTCGTGAAATCATGACCACCTATATGGCAAAAGAAAAATATTATTTCCAAGCCATTTTTGAAACAGGTATAAAACAACAGGAATTTGCCCTAGTTCCAATCCCTTATGCCATCATGCAATTAAAGGGGATGTTATCTATGCCTTATCTACACCCTCAATATATGTCAGAAGTTTTACATTTAATGCCTTATGAGTTGTATGTTAGTGAACAATATTGTCATGAAATAGAGAAATGGGTAAACACGACTATTTGTAAACAACCTCAAACAGTAAAAAGCAAAATAACTCAGATTCCCGTTAATATCTAGTTGGCGAGACTAACAAAGCATCTTTAATTAGATGTTCAAATCCTTGATTTAAATCCTTCCTGCTATGGGCATCGGAACCATAGACGAGAGGGATTTTTCGTTTTATTGCTTCTCTAATGATTTTTTCTGGTGGATAAACCTCTCGACAAAGTGGTTTATTAATACCAGCACCATTATAATCCAAGGCTAATCCAAGATCCGCAATTTGGTCGAGTATCGAGTGAATTTTGTCATCGAATTGCTTGGATACCGAGAATTTTTTTTGAAACTTATGAACAAGTGTAATATGGCCAATCCTTTTTGGCTTAAATTGACCTAGGTCTGCCGTTATAGAACGCGCCAATGTATTATAATAAGCTTCATAGACCGCCTCAACTGAGGAAAAGTCACTGATCATAGTCGCAAACATGTCAGGACTATAATCGAGGCAATAATACTGATCTTGTTTTTTTAAAAAATGAACAGAGAGAATGCTATCATTCAAATATCGACCATACTCGTTCAAAAAAGTCCTTGTGTCCTCTTCATATCCCTCAATATAGTCGACCTCTAATCCAATATTGATTTTAATATCTGATGCAAACTTTTTTTGAAGCTCGGTTAATACAGAAAAATAGATTTCTAGCTGATTTTCGTCCATTCCACTGTCCTGTTGAGGTGTGGGATCGTTAAATCGTGACGGAAGTGGTGCATGTTCTGTGAACGAAATTTCATCAAACCCTAACTGTAGAGCACGGGCAATGTAATCCTCAAACGCGTCCTTTGTACCATGCGGGCAAAAGGGTGTATGGATATGACCATCTGCTTTCATCGACAAATCCCTCATTTTTATATAAATTTTGTAAAAAATTTTAAAAGTTTTAGTCAAAAATTGTCGTTTACATGGTATCATAAATACAATAAAAAAACATTTGATTTGATATTACATATAAAAGTTAAAAACTAATATACATAAATGTCTAGAACGAGATTGATTGTGGGAGCAAGGAGGCCAAATTATGGAAATCATAATCGGCATAATCGTAGTAGCAAGTGCAGTAACTATTTTTGGGTTTTATTCGAGAAAAAAGATATATATAGATGTTGATAGGCTTGAAGCCTGGAAGATAGATATGATGAATCGGCCAGTCACCGATGAAATAGCTAAAGTAAAAGAGCTTAATATGACAGGTCAAACTGAAGAACTATTTGAACGTTGGAGAAAGCAATGGGATGAAATTGTCACTGTTGCTCTTCCAGATGTTGAGGAATTATTATTTGATGCTGAAGACTTAGCTGATAAATATCGTTTTGGGAAAGCAAAACGGGTACTTGCCCAAATTGAGGCAATCTTAAAAGATGCTGAAAGCAATATCGCCATTATTTTAGACGAGCTTAAGGATTTAGTTGGCAGTGAGGAAAAAAATCGTGTTGAGGTTGATGAATTAAACCAACAGTATCGGGAACTTAAAAAGAATTTACTTGCGCATAGACATACTTTTGGACATGCTGAAAAACAGCTTGAAATGAATCTAGAAGATGTTTATGGGAAATTTAAAGAATTTGAAGAAGCAACGACGAATGGAAATTACTTTGAGGCAAGAGAAATTGTTCTCCTGATTAAGGATGCGCTATCCGTAACGAAGCAACAAATGGATGATATCCCTCACTTATTACATGAATGCCAAAGTACAATTCCAAATCAGTTAAATGAACTTTCTGAAGGTTATAGCCAAATGGAACAGGAGGGCTATTCTCTAAAGCACCACCAAATTGAGAAAGAAATTGAAAGAATGCGAGAGCAATTATCCCAACATATTTCTCTTATCGAAGAGCTAAAGCTTGAAGATGTGAAGAAGGGAATTGAAGAAGCAAGAGAGTCGCTCGATACAATCTATGATTTACTGGAAGCTGAAGTAAAAGCAAATCAGTTTGTGAAAAAAGAAGTTGAGAAAATCGAACAAGATTTAGAGGACTTAATTGAAGGCAGTAAAAGCACAGAAGAAGAAACTACCTTTGTTCAACAAAGCTATCATTTATATGAAAAAGATATAGAACAACACCGGAATATCGTAAAACAAATTAAACAACTGGTGAAGCAATATGTATCTGTTCAATCAAAGCTTGAAGCGGAGCAAATTGCCTATTCTCTAATCAAAACGGAGTTAGAAGAGGTGTACGGTAAGATACAGGATGTAAAGGAAGAGCACTTACAATTTTCAGAAATGCTGAAAACACTTCGTAAGGATGAACTTCATGCAAGAGAACAAATTTCGGAAATGAAGAAGCAACTTACAGATGCGAAACGACTTATCTCAAAAAGTAATATCCCTGGTCTTCCAGTAAAATATGCTGAACTCGTTTCGGAAGCAAGATTGTCTCTTACACAAGTAATGAATAGTCTCGAAGAAAAACCACTTAATATGAATACGGTCAATCAAACATTACAAAATGCGTCTGATTTAGTTTCACAGACATATAAGCAAGCAGAAGAAATGATTGAGCAAGTATATCTTGCAGAAAAGGTCATCCAATATGGAAACCGATATCGAAGCAGGGATCAAAAAGTTGCAGTTAGTTTACTTGAAGCTGAGAAATCTTTTAGAAATTATGAATATGCACTTGCATTAGAACAAGCTGCAACAGCAATTGAAGATGTAGATCCTGGAGCGTTGAAAAAAATTGAAGTTTTACTTGAAGATGATTCTAAGTAAAGGGCCTCAAATTGGGGTCCTTTTCCTTTTTTTATTTTATAAATGTATGTTATCATTTTGTTTGCAAAATATCGCATAGTAGGGGTAATAAGATGATTTATTTAGATAATAGTGCAACAACAAAACCTTTTGATGATGTAATTGATTCCTATATAAAAGTTGCAAAAAATTATTTTGGCAATCCCTCTTCCTTACATGGAATAGGTGGACAAGCTGAAAAGCTATTAAGTCAATCCCGGAACCAGATTGCTTCCCTTTTACAGGTAAAGCCACAGGAAATTATTTTTACATCTGGAGGGTCTGAAGGGAATAATTTTGCGATTAAAGGAATTGCATTACAATACAGTAATCGAGGCAAACATATTATTACAACATCAATAGAGCATCCTTCGATAACTGAGGCATGTAAGCAATTACTAGAACTTGGGTTTGAAATCACCTATCTTCCAGTAGACGAAAAGGGTGTTGTTTCGATTGAAGATTTAAGAAATTCAATTCGTGAAGATACGATCTTAGTTTCTATCATTCATGTAAATAATGAAGTAGGGACCATTCAACCAATAGAAGAAATTGGAAAACTTCTAGAAAATTACCCGAAGATTATTTATCACGTTGATCATGTACAAGGAGTAGGTAAAACCCATCTAGATTTTAATAAGGCAAAACTTGATTTATGTACGATTTCGGGACATAAGTTTAATGGGCTTAAAGGAACAGGGGTTTTATACGTCCGTCAAGGTGTTAGAATTAAGGCTCTAATCGGTGGTGGTGACCAAGAAATGCAAAAAAGGGCGGGAACTGAAAATGTTGCAGGTTTTGTAGCCCTTGCCAAAGCATTAAGGTTGACCATAGAGAATAGAGATGGAAATATTAAACATCTAGCTCGACTAAAAGAAACTATTATAGATCAATTATCAAGGTTGAATGGTATTACAATACACACACCTGAGGCTAGCAGTGCCCCACATATCATCAATTTCTCGGTTAACGGTTTAAAGCCTGAAGTATTTGTTCATTTATTAGAAGAGAAGGAGATTTACGTTTCAACAACCTCCGCATGCTCATCCAAAAATAATGAACCCAGTAAAACATTGCTTGCGATGGGAGTACATGAAGCCCTTGCTAATAGTTCAATACGAATCAGCCTGTCGCATCAAAACAAACTGGATGAGATTCCGATTTTAATAAATGCTATTGAAAATGCAATAAAGAAATTACAACATGTAATGGGGGAACAAAATGGAATATGATCACATTTTAATACGATTTGGCGAAATTACTACAAAAGGTCGAAATCGTAATCATTTCATTAATAAACTTTTAAATAATATAAAAAGGAAGCTTACTGATTACAAAGGTATCACATTTGAAAAAACAAGAGATCGAATTTATATAAAGTTAAATGGAGAACCACATGAAGGAATTGTGGAAGTTCTCAAAAATATTATTGGAATTCAATCCTTTAGTCTTGCTTTAAAGGTTGAAAGTGAAATCGAAAAAATAAAAGATGGTGTCTTAGCTGCCATTAAACAACTAGATCATCAAGGAAAGACCTTTAAAATATCTGCACGACGATCAGATAAAAGCTTTGCACTTGATTCCAATCAATTAAATTATGAATTAGGAAGTCATATTTTAAAGAATACCGAGGAAATCTACGTAAATGTGCACACTCCTGATATCAATATCCGTGTTGAAGTACGAAAGGAAGCCACTTATATTACCTTTAAAGATGAAAAAGGTGTAGGAGGACTTCCAGTTGGTTCAAGCGGGAAAGCGATGCTTATGCTGTCGGGTGGTCTTGATAGCCCTGTTGCCGGTTATTTATCCATGAAGAGGGGATTAACAATTGAGGCTGTACATTTTCACAGTCCCCCATATACAAGCGACCGTGCACGCCAAAAGGTGATTGACCTTGCACAGCAGCTTACTGAATTTTCGGGAACGGTTAAATTGCACATCGTCCCTTTCACTGACATTCAGATAACGATACAAAGACAAATTCCTGAAAACTATACGCTAATTTCAACTAGACGTATGATGCTACGAATCACAGATGAAATAAGAAGAAGACGTAATGCACTTGCGATTGTAACTGGTGAAAGCCTTGGTCAGGTGGCAAGTCAGACATTAGAGAGTATGCATGTCATCAACAACGTAACCAGTACACCAATTATTCGTCCACTTGTTACTGTAGATAAATTTGATATTATTGATATGGCTAAGAAAATCAATACACATGATATCTCAATTCGTCCATTTGAAGATTGTTGTACTATTTTTACACCTTCAGCTCCCAAAACAAGACCAAAGCTGGAAAATGTAACTCATTATGAAAGCTACACTGATTTTGAGAGCTTGATTGAAAAAGCCGTTAATGAAACGGAAATCATTACTTTAGATGGATCTAAGAAAGAAGAGATAGAAGACTTATTCTAATAGAAAATCATTCTATTGTTGTGAACATTTACCAGTAGTTTACATGTATTGTGCCATGTGATTTTACACATTATATACTCACAAGGAGGTGAAGTCACATGGCAAACAACAACAACAGCAACCAACTATTAGTAGCTGGTGCACAACAAGCAATTGACCAAATGAAATATGAAATCGCTTCTGAATTTGGTGTAAACCTTGGTGCTGATACAACTTCTCGTGCTAACGGATCTGTTGGTGGAGAAATCACTAAGCGTTTAGTATCTTTCGCTCAACAACAAATGGGCGGAGGTAATTTCTAAAAACAAAAAAATAGATGGCTACAAGGACGGGTTCATTCCCGTCCTTTTTTGTATTTTGAAAAAATTGAAATCAGATATTATAACCAGGTCACAATTTTTTCACAAAACCCCTCCAAATTGTTTGGAATTTTTTATATAATTAGAAGATAAAGATTGAGGAGGAATGATTGTGAAAAGAGAAGATTTACTTGCACCCTTACGGTATAACCTTGTTCAGGAAATTGAAAAATATGCAAAAGATCCTAAAAAAATTGCGTTGAAATGGGAAGATGAGCAGGGAAGCAAAAAGGAAATTACATACGTTGACCTCTTCAAGAATGTAAATAAAATTGGGAATACATTTATCAACAATGGTCTAAACAAAGGGGATAAGGTATTAGTTATTATTCCGAGATTAGTGGAAGCATATATGGTTTATTTAGGGGCGTTAAAAGCTGGACTAGTTGTCATCCCTAGCTCAGAAATGCTTCGTACAAAAGATCTTCAATACCGAATCACTCATGGCGATGTAAAAGCCATTATTAGCTATCACCCTTATTGTGATCAATTTTCATCTATCGAAAGTATTGAGCAAATCCAGAAGTTTGCAGTTGGCGAAAAGGTGGCAGAGTGGGTTTCATTAGAAGAGGAAATGCAAAGTCAATCTGAAGAACTTGCAGCAGCAGAAACAAGCAAGGACGATATGGCGTTCCTTTCTTATACTTCCGGAACAACTGGTAATCCGAAAGGCGTTGTTCACACACATGGCTGGGCATATGCACATTTAAAAACAGCAGCTCCATACTGGTTAAGCATCAGTGAATCGGATACGGTATGGGCAACAGCGGGACCTGGCTGGCAAAAATGGATTTGGAGTCCATTTCTTTCAACTTTAGGTAGTGGTGCTACTGGATTCGTGTATAACGGGAAATTTGATCCAAATAAATATTTGCAATTGTTGGGTTCGCATAATATTAATGTGTTATGTTGTACACCAACCGAATATCGACTTATGGCAAAGGTTGAGAATTTGTCTGATTACTCACTTCCAAATTTGCATAGTGCTGTATCAGCAGGAGAGCCGTTAAATCGTGAAGTGATTGACACTTTTAGAAGAGAGTTTAATATCGAGGTACGCGATGGTTACGGACAAACCGAAAATACTCTTTTAGTAGGAGTACTAAAAGGAATGACAATAAAACCTGGATCGATGGGCAAGCCTACACCTGGTAATAATGTTGAAATTGTCGATGAGTTTGGTAAGCCTTGTGGTGTTGGTGAAGTGGGGGATATTGGCGTTCATGTGAACACACCTGCGCTTTTTAAAGAATATTACAAGGATCCTGAAAGAACATCATTGCAATTTAGAGGCGATTACTATATTACAGGTGACAAAGCGAAAAAAGATGAAGATGGCTATTTCTGGTTTGAGGGACGTGCCGATGATATTATCATTAGTTCAGGATACACAATTGGGCCATTTGAGGTAGAAGATGCACTCGTAAAACATCCTTCTGTAAAAGAGTGTGCGGTTGTAGCAAGTCCAGATGAAATTCGAGGTAATATTGTAAAAGCATTTGTTGTATTACGTGAAGGTATTACTTCTAATGAGGAACTCATCAAAAACCTACAAGAACATGTAAAGCAATTGACAGCACCATATAAATATCCTAGAAAAATTGAATTTGTTAGTGACTTACCAAAAACAACTTCAGGAAAAATCAGAAGAATTGAGCTTAGACAGGCTGAATCTGAAAAAGCAAAAGCTTAATCCTAAAATACAAAAAAGCAGCTAGTATTTTTACTATCTGCTTTTTGCATGTTAAAGTAAGCTTAAATTAGTAGGGATAGTAGGTGTGAAAATGGGAACTCTTTGGACAGGCGGAAGAATATACACAATGGAAGGTAAACACGCCGCGGTAGAAGCTGTCTTTGTGGAAGACGGCATCATTGTTGATACAGGATTATTATGTGATTTAGAAAAACGATATAAAAATAGAATTTCAAGAGTAACCGATTTAAAAGGGAACACGATGTTTCCAGGTTTTGTTGATAGCCACATGCATCTTATTGGCCACGGGGAAAAGTTAATGAAACTGGATTTTTCGGAGATGACATCTTCCCAGGAAATTGCGACTTCCATACAAGCTTTTGTAAAAGATAAGCCTGAAGGCGAATGGATTATCGGAGAAGGATGGAACGAAAATCAGCTTCCTGACCGAAAGATATTTCATCGCAAGGAGTTAGATGAACTCTCCCCCCATAATCCACTAATGTTAAAAAGAATTTGCAGGCATGCAATTGTCGTGAATACAAAGGCACTAGAATTAGCAGGTATCACGGAACATACCCCGAACCCCGAGGGTGGCATTATTGTACGAGATACAGATGGACATGCTACAGGTTATTTATTGGATCAGGCTCAGGAACTCGTAAAAAATGTAATTCCGCAGGTAACGGAAGACTACATTCAAAGTGCACTTCGTTTATCCATTAAGGATTGTCTAAGCAAAGGTCTAATTGGAGGACATACAGAGGATTTAAATTACTACGGGGGATTTGAGCGAACATATAGAGGATTTCTAAAAGTAATCAAAGATGAAGGAATCAAATTTAGAACAAATCTTTTAGTGCATCATGAAGCTGTTAATGACATGCATGGTTTAGGATATTCATATGGAGATGGGGATAATCTTGTAGAGCTTGGTGCAATGAAAATTTTTGCAGATGGTTCACTTGGTGGTAGAACGGCCTTATTAAGTCATCCTTATAATGATTCACCAGAGACGCCTGGTGTAGCAATCCACTCATTAGATAACCTCAAAAAACTTGTTCAAAAAGCAAGGAGTTTTAAGATGCCTGTTGCTATCCATGCGATTGGTGACCTGGCTTTTGAATATGTCTTGGATGCAATAGAAGAATTACCGCCATTACAAAATCATCGTGATCGTTTGATTCACGCGCAAATATTACGGAAAGAACTAATCGACCGTGCGAAACAACTGCCACTTATTCTTGATATACAGCCAAGGTTTGTTGTATCAGATTTTCCATGGGTAATTGAAAGAATTGGCGAAATGAATATGGAATATTGCTATGCATGGAAGACATTGATACAAGAGGGCTTACATTGTGCAGGTGGATCAGATGCTCCAATTGAACCGATTGACCCCATTCTCGGTATTCATGCTGCTGTTACCAGAAAAAAACCAGGTGGAGATGAGGTGTACATGCCCGAACAAAAACTCTCGGTCTTCGAGGCGGTACAGTTATTTACCACAGGAAGTGCATATGCTGTTGGAAAAGAAGAGTGTATGGGTAAGATTGCACCCGGATTTAAGGCTGACTTTACAATACTCGATCAAGATATCTTACATATAAATGAAGATGATATTCTGGCTACAAATGTGAAGATGACGGTTGTTGACGATACAATCATGTTTGAAAAATAATGAAAAGACCAAGCATTGGCTTGGTCTTAAAACTTTGATTCCTTTTTTATAAAAAGGTGCGCTTTACCTTTTCCCAGAATGAATTATCCTTTAATTTTACTGTTTTAATTCTTTTTTCACTCAACTTAATGTCGATTTGCTTTACATTCCGGATGCTGAGTGCTTCATTATCCATACCGATTGAAGGAAAGTCATTTCCATCCTGGACATCACGTAAAGTTAATTTTCTCGCGCCATTTAAAATAAATGGAGAACCTAATGTTCGATACTGGTTATTATTTAAGGATGCCAGTTCAGTGACCTGCATACAAGGAAGAAGTGGGTCGACAACTGCACCTCTAACTGATTTATTATACGCGGTGCTGCCGGTTGGAGTAGAGATAATCATTCCATCGCCACGGAATGTCTCAAAATGCAAATCATCAATATACACATCCAACACAAAGGTTTTAATGATTCCGGAACGAATGGAGCATTCATTTAAACAATAAAAAGATGGATTATCATCAACTTTCACTTCAAGAATTGGATAACGGCGAACTTCAATTTTTTCATTTAACATCGCTTCAACCATTTTATCTGTTTCGTCTGCATGGAAATCACAATAGAGGTTTAAAGCTCCAGTTGTTGAAACTCCAACATATAGACAGTCTTGACGGAAATTTGTCTTGCGAACTGCCTGAAGGAAAGTTCCATCTCCTCCAATACTAACAATGACATTTGCTTTTTTAGCATCATCTACAATTGTAAATTGATGCTCCTTTGCAATCTGATTCAATTTCTCTACATATTCAATAATTTTATCTTCTTTCCGATAAAAGAAGTAGACGTTACGACGATCCATGTAATTACCTCCCAGTGTTTTTCAAATGATGGCAATAAAAGTACATATGTATCTATTTTAGTTTAACAATAAAATGAAACCATTTTGGATTTGATTCGTATTTATTTTTGAACAATTCGTGAATAGTATCCATAAATCTAGGAGGAAAAGAAATGAATGGGAAACGATGGGCAGCTTTAGGGATTGCTGCAGTCATATTTGTATTTTCGATCTTTTTTAATTTTGCAACTAACTTAGCCTCGAAAAATTTTAGTAATTTTTCAGATGAGATTTTGGGGGCATCCAATGAAGAATTTCTCGAAAATGTTGTAATCGAAGGAAAGGGAATGAATAAGATTCTCGTTCTATCTGTTAATGGAGTGATTCAAGACACAGGTGATGTCACTTCTTTTTTCCAATCAGCTGGTTACCAGCATCAATCATTTCTAAAAATGATTGAAAAAGCTGAAGAGGATAAAACTGTAAAGGGTATTATTCTAAAGGTTAATTCACCAGGTGGTGGTGTTGTTGAAAGTGCGGAAATACATAAAAAGTTAACGGATCTAAAAGAAGCTACAGATAAACCAATTTATGTATCGATGGGCGCTATGGCTGCTTCTGGCGGTTATTACATCTCTGCTCTAGCTGATAAAATATTTGCTACACCTGATACAATGACTGGCTCTTTAGGAGTTATAATGCAAGGCGTTAATTTTAGTGAACTTGCTGAAAAATATGGTGTAAAATTTGAAACAATCAAAAGTGGTCCATACAAGGATATCATGTCTTCATACCGTGACATGACGGACGAAGAGAGACAAATCATGCAAACGATGGTCGATAATGCGTATCAAGGGTTTGTAGATGTAATTGCAGATGGACGTAATATGTCGGAGTCGGAAGTTCGTAAAATTGCAGACGGACGCATTTATGATGGCAGACAAGCAAAGGAAAATCATTTAATCGATGAATTAGGATACTTTGAGGATACGGTTGAAGCAATGAAGAAGGACTATGATCTTGGGGACATTAATGTTGTTGAGTACACAGCTAATTTTGGCTTTGGATCTTTATTCTCTATGAGTGCAAAAAAAATCTTTAGTGATGACATCGAAATGGCAACCATGGTTCATTTACTATCACAGCCAAATTCACCTAGAATGATGTATTTGTATGCGGAATAGGGGGGAACCAAATTGAATATGGATCTTACACACGAAGGCGTACAGGGAGATAATTATCTTCGCGATCATACATCCCGTCCAATTACCAATGCCACAACTCGCTATGCGGGCTTTTGGATGCGTTTTTGGGCATACTTATTAGATCTTGTTGTAATTGGAAGTATAAACCGTATCCTTATATATCCAATATTTAGAGCTTTAGACATTCCATTATCTGATAGTGATATGTTTAGTGCTGCAGCAATTGCAACGGCAGTTGTTTTTTATCTGTATTTTGTGCTGATGACAAAGTTTTTTAGTCAAACACTTGGAAAAATGGTGTTTGGTATAAAGGTTGTAACCCTCGAGGAACAACCGCTTACTTGGATGACAGTTCTTTTTAGGGAGTTCATAGGACGATATATCTCAAAGCTTTTCTTTATAGGCTATTTAATTGTTGCTTTTCTTCCTAAAAAGCAAGGAATTCATGATTTACTTTCAGATACAACTGTTATACATGCATCAAAGTAAGGGTAGGGTGTCCAACATGGACACTCTTATTTTTTTATAAACACATTACCATAGACCCCCTTTTTATGTATTTTTCACCATCTAGTAGGTGATAACTAAACATTGAAAGGGAGTGCGTGTCATGAAGTGGCTCTTATTCGTTGTATTATTTCTAGTCCTACTACTACTGCTAATAATGATTTCGAGGCTAAAAATCTATATAGAAGCAAATCACTTAAGGGACGATGACCATATTAAAATAAGATTCAGCATTTGGTTTGGGCTGATTAGATATACGATTAATATTCCTATGGTTGCTGTCGATAAGGAATCCCCGAGCATTGTTTTTAAAAAGGAACAGAAAGCAAGCGTATCGACTGGTGCTAATAAGAAAAAAGAAAAATTTTCGGTTAAAAATTTGTTAGCAGATTATCATGACTCTAAATTAATTTTAAGTAGGGTTGTTGATATGATTCCAATTGTTAGAAGCTTTTTAAAGAAAATATCGGTGACAAAATTTGAATGGCATTCCCATATAGGTGTTGGTGATGCTGCTCATACAGGGGTACTTACTGGGCTTGGTTGGTCTATTAAAGGAACGATTGTGGGTTTGATTAGTCACCATCTCAATCTCAAAACTCATCCTGATTATTCAATTACACCTTCATTCCAGTTTGTTGTTTCTGAAACAAGTCTAAGATGCATGTTTCATTTCCGTATCGGGCATGCTATGGTGGCAGGAATCAGAGTGATTAAAAGGTGGCGAGGAGGAATACCTAAATTTCATTCCTCAACCCTCTCAAAGCTCAACGAAACCGATTCGGATAAAAAATCAGTTTAGAATGTCAGGAGGAATTTAATATGTCTGATCATCCAATACAGGGTTTAATGAAAACCGCAATGGAAAACTTAAAGCAGATGATTGATGTAAATACAATTATTGGTGACCCTGTTGAAACACCTGATGGGAGCGTGATTTTAACGGTCTCAAAGGTTGGCTTTGGATTTGCTGCAGGAGGTAGTGAGTTCAAAGGACAAGGTGAGGGTGGAAAAGATAGCGGTGGTGGAGGTGGAGGTGGAGACCAACAGCAACAACAACAACAGGGATCCAAACTCCCATTCGGTGGAGGAAGTGGTGGTGGAGTTTCAATTACACCAATCGCTTTTTTAATTGTTAGTGCAAACGGTGTGAAAATGCTTCATCTTGATGAAAGCACTCATTTATATGAAAAACTACTTGAACTAGCACCACAGGCAGTTGATAAAATCCAACAAATGTTAAAAAAGAATAACCAAGACCAACAAAATCAAGACAAAAAATCTGATTTTGACATATAAGAACTTTGTGAGTTAACTGGACACCACACAGTTAACTCCTTTTTTGTGGTGATTTAACAAGGGTATGGCTGCGATGAAGGACTTTACATTGTGTTCGTCGAAACGATTGGTCCTTCATCAGTTGTATGAAGGACTTTATGTAGGGATTGCCGATACGTGCGGTCCTTCATCCTACATATGAAGAGGATTCCGTTCAAGAATCATCCGGCATATCCCCTTCATTTAGATTATGAAGAGGATTCAGCTCAAGAATCATCCGGCATATCCCCTTCATTCAGCTTATGAAGAGGATTCCGTCCAAAAGTCAGCCTACATATCCCCTTCATTCAGCTTATGAAGAGGATTCAACTCAAGAATCATCCTGCATCCCCCTTCATCGTGCTCATGAAGAGGATTCCGTCCAAGAATCAGGCCTGCATATCCCCTTCATCGTGCTCATGAAGAGGATTCCGTCCAAAAGTCATCCTGCATATCCCCTTCATTCAGCTTATGAAGAGGATTCAACTCAATAATCATCCTACATATCCTCTTCATCCGCCTTATGAAGAGGATTCAGTCCAAAAATCAGCTTGCATATCCCCTTCATTCAGCTTATGAAGAGGGATTCAACTCAAGAATCATCCTGCATATCCCCTTCATTCAGCTTATGAAGAGGATTCAACTCAAGAATCATCCGGCATATCCCCTTCATTCAGCTTATGAAGAGGATTCAACTCAAGAATCATCCTACATATCCTCTTCATCCGCCTTATGAAGAGGATTCCGTGCAAGAAACTGGATGCATTTCCTCGTCATTCAGCTTATGAAGAGGATTCAACTCAAGAATCATCCTGCATTTCCTCGTCATTCAGCTTATGAAGAGGATTCCGCCCAAGAAACTGAATGCATTTCCTCTTCATTCGACTGATGAAGAGGATTTCAACCAAGATTCTGAATGCATCCCCCCTTCATTCAGCTTATGAAGAGGATTCCGCCCAAGAATCTGAATGCTTTTCCTCTTCATTCAGCCTATGAAGAGGATTCTGCCCAAGATTCTGAACGCCTTTCCCTTCTCAGCCAAACTAATTAAGTGCGTATCAAACTTTTTCGCCTATCCTCAAATTCAGTCCCCAAAACTCTACTCTACTGAGCCCACCTACACTAAGAAAAAGGAACCTAATACCTCAAAACCTCTATACTCACTTCCTGCTAGAACCGATATAAAAAACTGACTAAACACAAGGATTTACTTAACAAATATAAAACCAAATAATTGCAATTGTGGGAGATAAAAGATATGATTTACACTGTACATAAAAATTTAAGGAGGATTTTGGTAAAATGGCAAATATCACATTTAAAAACAATCCAGTCACTTTATTGGGGAATGAAGTAAAAGTTGGGGACAAGGCTCCTGATTTTACTGTATTAGCAAACGATTTATCACCAGTATCACTTGCAGACTCAAAAGGATCTGTTCGTTTAATTAGCGTTGTACCATCACTTGATACAGGTGTATGTGATGCACAAACTCGTCGTTTTAACGAAGAAGCAGCCGGTCTAAATAATGTTAAAATCTTAACAGTCAGTGTTGATTTGCCATTTGCACAAAAACGTTGGTGTGGTGCAAACGGTATTGAAAATGTTCAAACTCTTTCCGACCACCGTGATCTTTCTTTCGGAGAAGCTTATGGTGTAGCAATTCAAGAACTACGCTTATTGGCTCGCGCAGTATTTGTTGTTGATAGCAACGATACTGTAACATATGTGGAGTACGTTAGTGAAGCAACAAACCATCCAAACTACGAAGCAGCCCTAGAAGCAGCAAAAGCAGCTAACTAATAGATTAAAACGAAGAGGATCCCAATCATGTTTGGGGTTCTTTTTTTAACTTTGTTGAACTACACCACGATTTCTTTTAAAATAGAGTGATATGTCGAGAGTTCGAAAAAAGGAGTAAAACAATGGCACAATTATCCGCAGTTGAAAAACTATTTACCGTTATCGATAACACATCAATGATCTTGGTCGAAGAATTATCATGTACTTATCTTGAGGCAGTTGCAGAAACAGGCGAAAACCTCTTCCAAAACACGATTCTTCAGGAGGAGGTAAGTGAAATATCAAAAAAGCGTATTGAGAAAGAATACAGCCAGGTAAACCTAAAACAATATTCTGCTGAAGAAATTCGCAAAGCCTATCAGCTTGCTGCTTTAAAAGGGATGAAAGAGGCGACCCAACCAAACCATGAAATGACTCCAGATGCTGTTTCTATTTTTGTTGGATACCTTGTTTCAAAATTTACAGAAGGCTGGAAGGGATTTAGTATCTTTGATCCGGCAGTAGGTACAGGAAACTTACTCACAACCGTACTTAATCAAAATCAATCAAAAGAAATTGAAGCCTCAGCTATCGATGTTGATGATCTCTTGGTTAAAGTGGCATATGTAAGTGCAAACCTGCAACAGCACTCCATTCAGTTTTATAATCAAGATAGTCTACAGCCATTATACATAGACCCAGTTGATGTGATTGTTTGTGATTTACCTGTCGGTTATTATCCGAATGATATTGGAGCGGCTAACTTTGAGCTGCATGCTAAAGAAGGTCATTCGTATGCCCATCATCTGTTCATCGAGCAAAGTCTTAAATATACGAAAGAGGGTGGCTATTTATTTTTCTTAGTTCCTAATCATTTATTTACAAGCGAATATGCTAAGGAATTAAATGCATTCCTCAAAGAGAAATCCGTTATACAAGGGATGATTCAGTTACCTTTATCCTTATTTAAAAATGAAAATGCTGCTAAAAGCATCTTTGTCATTCAGAAAAAGGGGCCAGAAGTAAAGGCACCAAAGCAAGCGTTACTTGTCAATTTACCGAAGTTTTCAAATCAAACGGCAATGGCAGGTATCATTAAACAAATTGATGATTGGTTTAAACAAGAGAAACACGAAATTAAACTATAAATGTTTGAGCACGGAGACCCCACTAATGGGGTCTTTTTTTGAATTGTAGCGTTTTCTATTATCTGAATTAAAGAACTTTATGGCGAAAACGGTACCAATTAAGAACTCTCCTTGAAATGTTTTGGTACCGATGTTTAAATGAAAATGGTATCTATGAAACAATGTCGTTTTGCATAGAATAATGTAGAGTAAAAATTTACATACATGTATAGATTTAAACAAAGGAGCGGACATAATGTCGAAAATCATTGCCATAAATGCAGGAAGCTCGTCACTTAAATTTCAACTATTTGAAATGCCGAGTGAAGAGGTTATTACAAAGGGGATCTTCGAACGGATTGGACTTGAGAAGGGAATTTTCACAATCTCAGTTAATGATGAAAAACAAACAACTGAAACAGAAATTCCTGACCATGCTGTTGCTGTAAAAATACTCCTTGATAAATTGACAGAATTAGGGATTATTCAATCGTTGGATGAAATCGACGGGATCGGTCACCGGGTTGTTCATGGAGGAGAAACTTTTGCAGATTCAGCCGTGATTACGAATGAGGTTATTGATGAAATAGACAAGCTATCAGAATTAGCTCCATTGCATAACCCAGCTAATTTAACAGGAATTAAGGCATTTAAAGAAGTATTACCAAATGTTCCAGCGGTAGCCGTATTTGATACAGCATTTCATCAAACAATGCCTGAGAAATCATTTTTATACAGCCTTCCTTATGATTACTATAAAGACTATGGAATTCGAAAATATGGTTTCCACGGAACATCTCATAAATACGTTTCACAACGTGCAGCTGAAATTTTAGAAAGACCTGTAGAACAGCTTCGTATATTGTCTTGCCATCTTGGTAATGGTGCAAGTATTGCTGCAATTGAAGGTGGAAAATCAATTGATACATCTATGGGCTTTACACCGCTTGCTGGTGTAACAATGGGGACACGTTCCGGAAATATTGACCCGGCATTAATTCCATTTATCATGGAGAAAACAGGTAAAACTGCAGATGAGGTTTTAGATGTTTTAAATAAAGAAAGTGGAATGCTTGGCGTTTCTGGATTTTCAAGTGACTTACGTGATATTGAGTTAGAAGCAACTGAAGGAAATAACCGTGCTGAATTAGCTCTTGAAGTATTTGCAAGCAGAATTCATAAATACATTGGATCATATGCAGCACGTATGCATGGTGTTGATGCAATTATCTTTACAGCGGGTATTGGTGAAAACAGTGATACCATCCGTGCAAGGGTATTAACAGGACTTGAATTCATGGGTGTATATTGGGATCCAGTTTTAAATAAAGTAAGAGGTAAGGAGACTTTCATTAGCTATCCACATTCACCTGTGAAGGTTATCGTTATTCCTACGAATGAAGAAGTCATGATTGCTCGTGATGTTATGCGTTTAACAAAATAAAGGATTTGAAGGACAAACTCTTAGTGGGTTTGTCTTTTTCCTTTTTCTAACGGTTGATTCTCCTCCTAATGGTTTTCGGTTTTTTCTTTGTGGTGGTATAATACACATAGTGAATGCTGGAAACGGAGGATGATTATGGGTCTTACCGAACGAGAAATACAAATTTTAACCGAGATTGAAAAATGGTCGGATCAAATGCAACATGAGCAAACCGATTTTGAAATGACGTATGACAAATGGCTGGAAAACTCGTTAAGCCTTATCCCTGAGAATGTACGAACGGAGTTCTTTTCAAAATTAGATAATTGGCTATTCCATTTACATGCCATACTTCAAGGAACACAAATTCAAGTGGATGCAAGGGAGCGTCTTATTCGTTCGGCACGTGTTTTTAATCAGGATATTGAAGAAATATCTGATTTAAAAGAATTAACTATAGATCAGCTTATATATTTAACCGAAAACCAGATTGCGAAGCATCGCCTTTATTCTTTTGCACAAGGGGGCCTATCTGGTACAGGGGGACTTCTCCTACTTGGAACGGATATACCTGGGATAACGGTCCTTAATCTTCGTATTGTTCAACTCATTGCGATGACATATGGTTATGAAGTAAATACACCATATGAAATGATGACATCTTTAAAAGTGTTTCATGCTGCTACGCTGCCAAAGCGCATGCGCTTCCAGGGCTGGGAGGAACTCACCCAGGGAACTGATGGGTCTAACCAGAACCAATACTTTTATAATGGATCAGAGGACTTAACCGACGAAACTTGGCTTGAACTCCCATTAAAACATATTGTAAAAGCGGTGGCCATTTCAATTCTACGAAAGCGGATGATACAAGGAATTCCTCTTGTTAGCATGGCGATTGGGGCAGGAATGAATTATCAACTAACAAGACAGGTTAGCGATTATGCCCATAATTATTACCGTTTACGTTTTTTGAAGGAAAAGGAGTATTAAGAAATGAGCGTTCAAGAGCATAAAAAAGCTACACCCTCCTCAGTCAGATGCAAAGTGGTTACAATAAGTGATACAAGAACGAAAGAAACAGACAAAAGTGGTAAGCTTATGATTTCGCTACTAGAGGAAAATAATTTCAAAGTCTTACAATATGAGGTTGTAAAGGATGAGGAATCTTTTATCGAAAAAGTGATACGTGAAGGCTGTGAACATGAAGAGATTGATGTAATTTTAACAAATGGGGGCACTGGAATCGCTAAACGTGATGTCACAATTGAAACGGTCACAAAATTATTAGATAAAGAAATTGTCGGGTTTGGTGAACTGTTTCGAATGTTAAGTTATACAGAGGACATAGGCTCAGCGGCTATTCTTTCAAGAGCAATTGCCGGTGTTAGCAATGATACAGCGATCTTTTCAACACCAGGTTCTTCCGGTGCTGTAAAGCTTGCAATGAATAAATTAATCCTACCGGAACTTGGCCATGTTGTCAGTGAAATAAAAAAGGATATCAAAAAGGTCTAATCATATTGGATTAGACCTTTTATATTGTCTAACTCGAGGAGCCGTCTGCTCGAGGTCATAAGCCAGTCGCTTCTGAAGGTTAGGCTCGTCTTATGGTTGTCACCGGTGAACAGGATCCTTTCGCATTTATTTATTGGTGAATTTTTTTAGATATTCCTTGATTCATTCTATACCATATCCATAAATCATTAATGATGGACGCACAATCGGAGATTTCGTTGTTTAGTTCACATGAACGGACAAAATCAAGTTCATTGCCGAGTTGTTCTTGTTTTTCGTTAATAATGGTTTCAATTTCTGCAATTCGATCAGGAATATGTCCTCTGATTTTTTCCCAATGGAACAAGATAAGCTGCTGTGTTTCCACTGTATATTCTTCCCACTCTTTTTCTAAATACGGTAGAAGAATCCCAAGTCGGTCATTAAAATGAAAAAAATCCATTATTACCACCCCTCGTAGGTCTTGCTATCATTTTACAATACTACTAATTTATATTCTATCTTAAAAGAATTTTTTTATTTTTCTCAGTTTACTATTGAAAAAAGTAGAAAGAGTTGCTAAAGTAATACATTATAAATGTATAAATATAAAATCAGATGAATTAATATTCGAGAGGGAGATACAACATGAGCAAAAAGAAAGTTGTTTTAGCATATTCAGGTGGTCTAGATACAAGCGTTGCAGTTAAATGGTTACAGGAGCAAGGATATGAAGTCGTTGCTTGCTGTTTAGATGTAGGTGAAGGAAAAGACCTTGCCTTTATTAAAGAGAAAGCTATTACAGTTGGAGCCGTATCTTCATACGTAATTGATGCGAAGGAAGAATTTGCAAATGAGTTTGCGCTTGCTGCATTACAAGCACATACCCTTTACGAAGGAAAATATCCGTTAGTTTCTGCTTTATCTCGTCCGCTAATCGCGAAAAAACTCGTTGAAGTAGCTGAACAAGAAAATGCTGTAGCCGTTGCACACGGTTGTACTGGGAAAGGTAATGATCAAGTTCGATTTGAAGTCTCAATTAAGGCATTAAATCCTGACCTTGAAGTATTGGCACCTGTTCGTGAGTGGAGCTGGTCTCGTGAAGAAGAAATTGAGTATGCGAAGAAGCATAATATTCCGATTCCAATCAATCTAGATAGCCCATTTTCTATTGACCAAAACCTTTGGGGACGTAGTAATGAATGTGGTATTTTAGAAGATCCATGGGCTGCTCCTCCAGCGGATGCATATGAATTAACAGCAGCTCTTGAAGAAACACCAAATACACCTGACATCATCGAAATCGATTTTGAACAAGGTGTTCCAAAGTCGATTAATGGTCAACAGTACCCATTATCTGAATTAATTCTTGAATTAAACCAAATCGCTGGAAAACATGGTGTAGGCCGCATCGATCATGTAGAAAACCGTCTTGTAGGTATTAAATCTCGTGAAGTTTACGAATGTCCTGGTGCGATGACTTTAATTACAGCACATAAAGAACTTGAAGACCTTACACTTGTAAAAGAAGTCGCTCATTTCAAACCAGTCATCGAACAAAAGCTTACTGAATTAATTTACAATGGGCTTTGGTTCTCACCACTTAAGGATGCATTACTTGGTTTCTTAAAGGAAACACAAAAAAATGTAAATGGAACTGTTCGTGTAAAACTATTTAAAGGTCATGCAATTGTAGAAGGACGTAAATCTGAAAATTCATTGTACGATGAGAAACTTGCAACTTATACTTCTGATGATGAGTTCGATCATAATGCAGCAGTTGGATTCATTTCATTATGGGGCTTACCAACAAAGGTTAACAGCATTGTAAATAACAGTAAGAAGGTTGAAGTATGAAAAAGCTTTGGGGAGGAAGATTCACAAAAAGTGCGGAAAGCTGGGTAGATGAATTCGGTGCATCGATCTCCTTTGATCAGGAACTGGTGAAGGAAGACATCGAAGGAAGTATTGCACATGTGACAATGCTGGGGAAATGCGGCATTGTTTCTATGGAAGAAGCAACTACTATTAAGTCGGGGCTACTTACCTTATTAGAAAAAGCCAAAAGTGATGAATTAGAATTCTCTGTTGCAAATGAAGATATTCATTTAAATATCGAGAAGATGCTAATTGATGAAATTGGACAGGTTGGTGGAAAGCTTCATACGGGAAGAAGCAGAAATGACCAAGTTGCAACAGATATGCATTTATATTTGCGACAACAGGTAGACGAAATCATTCATCTTGTCGAGGAGCTTCAAGATGCAATCGTGGAACAAGCGGAGCAACATGTAGAAACAATTGCTCCTGGTTATACCCATCTACAAAGAGCACAGCCTATTTCATTTGCCCATCATCTATTAGCCTATTATTGGATGCTTGAGCGTGATAAGGAACGCTTAACAGACTCGCTAAAGCGAATCAATATATCCCCATTAGGGGCAGGTGCTCTAGCGGGTACCACGTTTCCGATTGACCGATACTACAGTGCTGAGCTTTTAGGATTTGAAAAAATCTATGAGAATAGTATTGATGCTGTTAGTGACCGTGATTTTATCATTGAATTTTTAAGCAATAGTTCAATGGTTATGATGCATCTATCACGTTTTTGTGAAGAATTGATTTTATGGTCCTCACAGGAGTTTAACTTTATTGAGATGGATGATGCTTTTGCAACGGGAAGTAGTATTATGCCACAGAAGAAGAATCCGGACATGGCTGAACTTATTCGTGGTAAAACAGGAAGAGTTTATGGAAATCTGTTTGGCTTATTAACGGTTCTCAAAGGAACACCACTTGCTTATAACAAAGATATGCAAGAGGACAAAGAGGGCATGTTTGATACTGTGAAGACGGTAAAAGGATCTTTGAAGATCTTTGCAGGAATGGTTTCAACAATGAAGGTGAAAAAGGAAGTAATGGCAACAGCTGTTAAAAAGGATTTCTCCAATGCGACAGAACTAGCTGATTATTTAGCCTCAAAGGGACTACCATTTAGGGAAGCACACGAAGTGGTAGGAAAGCTTGTGTTAATTTGTATTAAACGTGGTGTCTTTTTAAGCGATTTACCACTTGATGTGTTGAAAGAAGCTTCTTTATTATTTGAAGATGATATTTATGAAGTATTGCTGCCTGAAACAGCTGTTGCTCGCCGCAAGAGTGCAGGCGGTACTGGCTTTGAAGAAGTACGTAAGGTTTTAGAGAAAATAAAACAAACAAAAAAATCGTGATTGATTCACGATTTTTTTGTTTGTTTAATGATCAAATGCGCCTTGGCGTATTTGCGCCAGATTTTTTTCGAGCTTGCTCGAAAAATTTCCTTTGAAAAATCGTGGCATCCGCCGGAGGCATTAACTTAATCAGTTGGGTTACAAACCTAACTGATTAAGTTAAAGGTCTTTCTCTGTTCGTACAACCATAACATCACATTTTGCATATCGTGTAATATTTTCAGATACACTGCCTAATAGGAAGCGCTCGACAGCATTTAACCCAGTTGCACCACATATGATTAAATCGATATCATGTTTTGGTGCAATTTCTTTAGCGATTTTTATTTTAGGTGAACCGAATTCTAGTATTGTTTCGATGTCATCAATACCAGCTTCACTTGCAATATCCTTATATTGATTAAGTAATTCTTTTCCATATTGCTCTGATTGTTCTGTTAAATTGTATTGATAAGCTCCTATCGTCGCAAACTGTTTTAAATCAATTATATGAGTAATACTAAGTGTGGCATGATACCGCTTGCAAACATCGATTGCTTTCTTAAATGCCCATTCCGCTTCCTTTGAACCATCAACAGCTACAAGAACTTTTTTATAGGTAACTAGCATTTTTTAGCCCCCTAAAATATAAAATTATCTTTCTACATTTATTATAGTCCTGGCAAGAACATTGAATATCATACATAATTGTATAATATTTGAACTTTTCCTTGATTATTAGGAAGAAAAATACTATTATGTAAGTGTTTTCATCATTGTTGTAATCGTATTTTTAGTTCAAGTAATTAATCTATTGAAAATGAGATGAGGAGTGTTTTTCATGCGAATTGGTGTACCTCGGGAGATAAAAAATAACGAAAACCGTGTTGCAATGACTCCGGCAGGTGTTGTGAATCTTGTAGGCTTCGGTCATGAAGTGTATATTGAGACAAATGCGGGGCTTGGATCTGGTTTTACGGATGAACAATATGTTAATGCAGGGGCTACCATTGTTAGTACTGCAAGTGAGGCATGGCAAGTGGACATGGTTATGAAGGTAAAAGAGCCACTTCCAGAGGAATATCAATATTTCCGTGAAGGCTTACTCTTATTTACATATTTACATTTAGCTGCAGAGCCTGAATTAACGAAAGCTCTAGTCGAGAAAAAAGTAATTGGGATAGCATATGAAACAGTGCAGCTCCAAAACCGTTCACTTCCATTACTAACCCCAATGAGTGAAGTTGCAGGAAGAATGGCAACTCAGATAGGCGCGCAATTTTTAGAAAAGCCACATGGCGGAAAAGGGATTTTACTTGCTGGTGTTCCAGGCGTTCATCGTGGTAAAGTAACGGTTATTGGTGGAGGAGTTGCAGGTACGAATGCAGCTAAAATGGCAATTGGTCTTGGTGCCCAAGTGACAATTATTGATTTAAATCCTGAGCGACTTCGCCAGCTTGATGACATTTTCGGTGCGGATGTAACTACACTAATGTCAAACCCACTTAACATAGCGGAAGCGGTTGAGGAATCAGATCTTGTAATCGGTGCAGTCCTCATTCCTGGGGCAAAGGCGCCAAAACTAGTAACGGAAGAAATGATTAGAACAATGACACCAGGTTCTGTGGTCGTAGATATCGCGATTGACCAAGGCGGAATTTTTGAAACGACAGATCGAATAACAACCCATGATAATCCAACATATGTCAAACATGACGTGGTTCACTATGCAGTTGCGAACATGCCTGGAGCTGTACCACGTACATCAACGTTTGCACTGACAAATGTAACCGTTCCATATGCATTGTCAATTGCTAATAAAGGATTTAAACAAGCTTGTATAGAAAATGATGCGTTGTTTAAAGGGATTAATACATTAGATGGATATGTTACCTACAAGGCAGTTGCAGAAGCACATGGAACTTCTTACTCAGATGCAAAAACACTCTTAGAAAACAGATAATTTTTTGGGGATACCTTTCCTTAGGTATCCCTTTTATGTTCTTAATCATTGTCACCATTTTTTATGCATAAAAATAAGATAAAGAAAGTCTGAATGAAGACAAACGTCTACCTAACTAGTAAGGGAGTGCTGAAAAATGGGTTCATCTGTTTATTATAATGAATCGTTAGCCCGATTTGTTCATCGACCAGCTAGTTCCTCACCAGATAATCCAAATCAACAAACTTATTATTCTAATTTTGTTTCTGAACATATTAAACAGCAGGAAAAATATAATGGGCTCGTCAAAGAGTACATTAAAAGTAATGAAGGGCTAATCAAGCATTTAGCAGAAGAACAAAAAGGACTACAACGCCAGTTTTTTAAATCTGAACAAAATCAAATGGAGAAGGATGAAAAGTTCTCTAAAAAAATAACGGAACAGAAAAACTTATTGGAGGTATTTATTGGCTTTATGAAGAAACAGGAAAAATATAATGAGACAACTGCGAAGCAACAAGTGGATCATAAAGAACAGCTTGAAATTCTCCAAAAAATTGTACAAAATCAAGAACTATTTAACAATAAAGTCTCTGAAAATATTAACCTAGTGAAAAAGCAATTTGACCAAATTATTGATTCTCTAAAAAATCATGAAATAATAAATGAAACCATTGCTAATTACTTTGAGAAAAATGACGAAAAAGACCAAGAATTTGCATCAACCATGATAGAGCAAAAGGAACTATTTTTCAAGGTACTAAATGGTTTACAGGATAATAAAGAGCAATACGATATTTTATTTGATTATTTACGTAATCAGGATAATTTTAACCATAAACTGTTTGAATACCTCTGCTCACAATTTGAGGAGGAAAAAAATGCAGTGAATTAGGAAATCTCACGACTAATAAAGTACAAAAAGGACCGCTCAGGGTCCTTTTTTCATTTATTTTATGAGTAGTTCCTTAGGGAATTTTGTAAGTGTTTGGGCTCCATCAGCGGTGATAATCATATCATCTTCAATTCGAACTCCGCCAATTTCTGGAGCATAGATTCCTGGTTCAATTGTAAATACCATACCCTTTTGTAAGAGCATATCATTTGTTTCATTCATAGAAGGAAATTCATGAACATCAATTCCAAGTCCGTGTCCAATTCGGTGGGTAAAATATTCACCAAATCCAGCATTGGATATAATGGTACGAGCTGCACGATCGATATCGCCAATTCTGGTTCCTGGCTTACAAATATCCACCGCTGCTAATTGAGCTTTTAACACAGTGTCATAAACCTCACGTTGTTGGTCAGAGACCTCTCCAAATGCAACTGTTCTAGTTATATCGGAGCAATAACCATCAAGAACAACACCTAAATCGAAAAGAACAAAATCTCCTTTTTGAATGGTTTCAAGTCCAGGTTTTCCATGTGGAGCTGCGGTTTTTAAACCTGTTAGTACCATTGTATCAAAGGACATTTGACGGATTCCTTTTTTCTTCAATTCAAATTCAATTGTGGCAAGAACATCTAATTCTGATTTACCTTGGGCAATTGCATGTACACCCACTTCTACTCCATAATCCGCAAGCTTTGCTGCATCTTCTAGAATAGAAATCTCTTTCTCTTCTTTAATCATCCGTAAAGTATGTAATTTTTCCTCAGCAGAAACGAAAGATGTGGATGGGAATAATTTTTGAATTTGTTCAAAACGATCAACGGTTAAATGTTCTTTTTCAAGAGCTAATGTAGAGACAGTAATGTTTCGTTTAGATAGTGAATTTTGGATGAGTTCCCATGGATTATCTGTATCACTATATCCAATGATTTCATATTCCCAGCCAGCATTACGTGCTTGGGCAAGTTCCATATTTGGACAAATTAAAATGGGCTCTTCCTGTTGAAAAACGAATAAACCAAGGAGTCTTTCGTGTGGTTCGGTATAAAAGTTTGTTAAATAAAATACGTTTGGAGTAGACGTAATAAAACTACATGTAATGTCCTTTTCTGTTAACCAACTAGAAAGTTGTTGTAATCGTTGATTCATTCATAACACTTCCTTTTTAATAATAAGCGACATTTTTTATTTTAGCACTTTGTGGAATGAAGCGGAAGGTGTGAGCCTTTTCCTATTATCATATTCGTTTTTGGAGCAGGGTTTGTTTTACGAAGGAAAAGGGTATAAAAAAGAAGGAAAGTAAGCTTTTAAAAAGAAGTACTATATAGTAAGGTTCCGATATAGAATTATGGAAGGGGAGATACATATGAAAGTATCCTATCATGGTCATTCTGTTGTAAAAATTGAAACAGGTGGAAAAACGATCATCATTGACCCATTTATCACAGGAAATCCTAATACAGATTTAAAAGCATCTGAGGAAAAGGTGGATGTCATTTTACTTACACATGGTCATGGAGATCATGTCGGAGACACTGTAGACCTTGCTAAACGCAACTCGAGTCTTGTGGTAGCGCCAAATGAACTTGCAGTCTATTTAGGCTGGCAAGGCTTGAATGTACATCCAATGCATATTGGTGGTGCCCATCAGTTTGATTTTGGGAAGGTAAAGTTTACCCTAGCCTTTCATGGTTCAAGCGTTGAAATTCCTGAAAAACAGGAATTTGTATACACAGGAATGCCAGGTGGTATCTTGTTTAGTGCTGAAGGAAAAACAATCTACCATGCAGGAGATACCGCACTATTCTATGATATGAAATTGATTGGTGAGCTTAATGAGATTGACGTTGCCTTTCTACCAATTGGAGATAATTTCACGATGGGACCAGACGATGCGCTAATTGCAGCAGAGTGGTTAAAAGCAAAAACTGTCGTGCCAATTCACTATAATACTTTCCCTGTTATTAAGCAGGATGCGGACGATTTTGTCTCAAGACTTACATCTGCTGATGGCAAGGTTTTAACAGCAGGTGACACAATTGAATTGTAAATCGAACAAAGGCGTGAGGAATCACGTCTTTTTTTTATGCATGCTTCATAGAATGATACAAGCATAGGCTAGAGGAGGTAAAAGGATGCATAATAGATTGTTACTATGTTTATTGCTCTGTGGTGTCTTACTTTACTACGGGGTTCCTAGACTATCAATCGGGGCGGAAGGATTAGAAGGAGTATTCGCTCTTTCATGGTTAGTTTTTGCCTTGATTGTAGTTAGTGGAAATTTAATTGGGTTATTATATAACCCGAAGTCTGCTCAGAAAACGACAAGTCCACAAGCAGTCTCTGCAAAACGTCGACAAAGAATGCGGAATTACTAATATCTCCATAACTAATAAAATTGAATAAACCTTGCTTCACCCGTATAATAAGATATAACTTTATTCATCAGAAATTCTCTACTTCTATTAGTGAGAATGAATGCCGTTAGAGTAACTAAATTCAGTATGGGAACAAACTTTGGCTGAATAAAGTTACTGCCTCCGGTGGATGCCACAGATTTTCAAAGGAAACTTTTCGAGCATAGGATCAAAGACGAATAAGAACGCCACGTCCTGTGGCAACGTCTTTGTGACCCACCTCGTGTGGGCCTAAAAAATCTGGGCGCAAATACGCCAAGGCGCATTTGATAGAATTTAACGGACTAGACAAAGAATGATTATTAGAGGGTGAAGAGCTTGGCGACAAAGCATGAGCAGATTTTACAGTATATTGACACACTTCCGATTGGTGAGAAAATTTCAGTTCGACAAATTGCAAAGGATATGAAAGTGAGCGAAGGAACGGCTTATCGAGCTATAAAAGATGCGGAAAATAAGGGATACGTGAGTACTATTGAACGTGTCGGAACCATTCGTATTGAACGAAAAAAGAAAGAAAACTTCGAAAAGCTAACTTTTGCTGAGGTTGTCAATATTGTTGATGGACAAGTGCTTGGGGGAAAAGCAGGGCTGCATAAAACACTCAATAAATTTGTTATCGGTGCTATGAAACTAGAAGCAATGATGCGTTATACAGGTGCAGGAAACCTTTTAATAGTTGGTAACCGGACAAAGGCACATGAGTATGCTTTAAATGCAGGAGCTGCTGTTTTAATAACAGGTGGTTTTGACACAGAAGATGAAGTGAAAAAGCTTGCAGACGAGCTCCAACTTCCAATTATTTCGAGTAGTTATGATACGTTTACGGTTGCGACTATGATCAACCGTGCTATCTATGACCAACTTATAAAAAAAGAAATTGTCTTAGTTGAGGATATCTTAACGCCAAAAACTGAGACGGTAAGCCTCCATACCTCGGATAAGGTAGAGAAATGGTATGAACATAATATCGAAACTGGTCATGGTCGCTATCCTGTTGTTGATAATCAATCAAAGGTTGTTGGAATGGTAACAGCAAAGGATATTATGGGACAGGACCTGAATACGCTCATTGAAAAGGTGATGACCAAACAACCAATGACTGTTAATGGAAAAACATCGGTTGCATCTGTATCACATATGATGGTGTGGGAAGGTATTGAAATGCTGCCAGTCGTGGACCAATCGAATCGTTTGCAAGGGATTATTAGTCGTCAGGACGTACTAAAGGCTATGCAAATGATTGGTCGCCAACCTCAAGTAGGAGAAACGATTGATGATATCGTGACAAATCAATTCGTGGATATTTCTGCTGATGGTGAAGCCATATATCAATGTGAAGTAACTCCACAAATGACAAACCACTTGGGCACTATTTCCTATGGGGTATTTACAACGATTGTCACTGAGGCAGCAAGTAGGGTATTAAAATCCTTTAAAAAGGGAGATTTGGTTATCGAGAATATGACGGTTTATTTTATGAGACCCGTTCAAATTGATAGTCTAATGGAAATTCATCCAAGAGTTCTAGAGGTTGGAAGAAGATTTGGTAAGGTTGATGTTGAAGTTTTCCATGGCGGAGTCGTTGTAGGAAAAGCTATGATGATGGCACAGCTAATTGAACGATAAGGATAAGCAGGAACAATAAAAGACGCTGTTACGCGTCTTTTTCTCGGTCTAATTAACTTTGTTGTTCAGCTTCTTTAAGTACGTATGGAAGATAATGCTTATAAGCACGAATGCCTGCCCAAATGCTTCCACCACCAACTAATAGTAGGACTGTCCCAATTACATATGAGATTGTAGATGGATGAACGAAATACGTATTTAAACCAAATAGCGCAACAAAAAGTCCTAAGGCAATACTAGATTTCGCTGAGAGCCATTGTTTTTCAATTGGACGTCTTGTGCGGAAGTATTTTGTTTTATAATAAAAATAAAATACAAGTGCAAATATGATTAGAAAAACGAGAATTTGCATGAGAAGTTTCCTCCAATTCTAGATTACTATACCTATTGTAACCAGAACCAATTCAAATTGCTAGTGAATAGAATGTGGAAACTTGGTGACGAAAAGAAGCGAAAAAGGAGAACTCTAATGATTCAATCTATTCTTAAAACAATTAGTGATTTTGAGACAATCATCATTCATCGCCACGTACGACCAGACCCTGATGCCTATGGCTCACAGTGTGGTCTAGCAGAAATTCTAAAAGCATCCTACCCTTCTAAAAAAGTTTTTGTTGTTGGAGAGGATGAACCCTCCTTACTTTTTCTAAAGGAAATGGACCAAGTTTCAGATGAGATGTATGAAGGAGCATTAGTGATTGTCTGTGATACAGCTAACCAAGGCAGAATTTCAGACGAGCGGTATAATCGCGGGAAAAAATTAATTAAAATCGACCATCATCCCAATGAAGATCCATATGGAGACCTTTTATGGGTGGATACAAGTGCCAGCTCTTGCAGTGAGATGGTCTATGAGTTTTACCTCCAAGGGAAGAATCACGGATTAACTCTTTCAACGGATGCAGCGAGACTTCTTTTTGCTGGAATTGTAGGAGACACAGGTAGATTCTTATTTCCTAGTACAAATCCAAAGACATTTACATACGTTGGAGAATTAATTGAATTTGGTTTTCATTTTCCAGATGTTTACGAAAATTTATATAAAACAAAGGAAAATGTAGCACGCCTAAGTGGCTATGTCCTTCAAAATTACAAAGTCACCGAAGATGGTGTAGGGTCTATGGTAATTTCAAATGAGATCCTGAAAGAATACAAAGTAACGCCTACAGAAGCATCTCAATTGGTTAGTAACTTAGGAAATATTGAAAATATTAAGGCATGGGTGTTTTTCGTGGAGGAAAAAGAACAAATCCGTGTTCGCCTGCGTTCTAAGGGACCTGTGATAAACGGGGTAGCAAAAAAATACAATGGTGGTGGGCACCCACTTGCATCAGGAGCCACCATTTACTCGTGGCAAGAGGTAGAAAACGTCATTTCTGACCTACGGAAGGTATGCAATCAGGTAAACTAAAAAAATAAAGTCGCTCCATTTGCGTGCGACTTTATCAGCTATCTACTTTTACGGGAATGAACCATGAACCTAGATCTGTTACTTCTTCAAGGACATTGAGGTCTAATGCTTGAATTTCTTTTTTTAACGCATTTACAACTTCTGGGGATTCTGCATAAGCTGAATACCCTTTTTTGATTCTAGCCATTTTTTCATTTAATAATTTTCTCCGGTTAATATACATAAATTCCCTCCTTAAGTGTTTTCTTTTATTTTATTGCATTTTTGCCTAAAAATGCTACATTATTTTTAAATTTTCTAAAAATTAATACATATTTGTAACAAAATAGTCACTTTTTCCTAAATCAAAAAAAGCCTCCGGAAGGAAGCTTTGTCATTTAACAAGTTCGATATTTAATGAAATTTCAAGTGTTGTATCGACAAAAACCGTGTGGATTTTGAGTTTGTAAGTTTTATCATCCATTTCGTAAAGTCTATTTTCAATTGTTCTAAAAAGAAGTTCTTTGTTTTTCGATAATGATTGAATATCCTGTCCGATTAATGAGTTAAGGTCCTCCAACACAGCGGTTTTCATATGGTGGAGATCCAGTGAACTGAGTTCTACTTTTTTTCTGTTCGCAAACACGATTTCAAAATCTTGGATTTTTAACTTGCTTTTATTTTCTTCATTTAGCTTTTTTGCATCTTCAATTAAAATTTCTTTGCTTTTTTTTAAATCGGCAATTTCAAGCTCTTGTTCTGATATTTTTTGTATTTGTTTATCTTGCAGTATCCCAAATTGAAATAAAAAGACAAACCAGCTAATCAAGGCACCGATTACGACACCTGCGAAAAATCGTTGCCAGCCTGGTTTTTGATGATAAGGGGGGACTCTCATTATGATATATGCTCCTGGGTGAACCATTCAATTATTCTCCATCCGAATTGTGCTCCACCCATAGCAGAAACAATTAGCAGAAATTGTTTAAAAACATCTTTCGTTTGACCTAAAAATATTCCTCTTTCAAAACTATAAAAAGCATCAAATGTTCCACCAATTGCAGCAACAAGTGCCCAAATCTTTAACTTGCTGGCAACCGAATAGATTTCAGATAAAGGCGCTTGACCCGAAATGAAGGCTCCAAGACCTCCAATAAGGGAACCACCTAAAAGTACCCCAAGTGCAATAAAAAAACTATGAATAAATGCAGGCATAAACGCCTCTTTTACTTCCATATGGACACCTTCTTTTAAATAATTGTAGTTGCGGAAGCTTTTAATACATGTATATGGACAAACAATCCATTCTATGAGTTTTGTTTTGCTTGTTTCATAAATAGGTCTATAATTGAAATATCAAATAGGTGGGACGAAGAAATTAATTATATGAAAAAGGTGTGATTTGATTGCCTTTTGTTCATCTTCAGGTTCAAAGTGCGTATAGCCTGTTATCAAGTGCTGCAAAAGTTGAAGCCTTGGTTGAAAAAGCTAGCAGCTTAGGGTTTAAAGCATTGGCATTAACCGATGAAAACATAATGTATGGGGCGATAGCCTTTTATAAGCATTGCAGGAAACATGGTATTAAGCCGATTATTGGCATGACGGCTTCGGTATTATCAGAAGAGGAACAAGGTCATGAAATGGCTTATCCGGTTGTATTACTTGCAAAGAATAATAAAGGTTATCAAAATCTATTAAAAATTAGCAGTGCTATTCAGACAAGGTCAAAGGTTGGAATCCCAAGAAGGTGGCTTTCGCAATATCGAGAAGGAATCATTGGGATTTCTCCTGGTCGTGAAGGAGACATTGAACGAAGTATTAAGGATGGAAATTATGAAGAAGCCATTCGACGAGCAAATTCTTATAAACAAATTTTTGAACCGGATAGTTTTTACTTAGCCGTTCAAAATCATAACTTGCGAGAGAATGTACAGGTCAATAATAAACTATTCCAAATTGGAACAGAACTAAAAGTCCCATTAGTTGCTACAAACCAGGTTCAATACATAGATCAAGAAGATTCATTTGCTCATGAATGCTTATTGTCGATTAAAAACAATACAAAACTATCAGATGAAAATCGAGTTGTTTTTCCAAGCAACGAATATTATTTAAAGAGTCCATCACAGATGAGTGAGCTTTTTTCTGATACTCCAGAGGTTCTTGAAAATACATTGCGGATTGCTGAGCGATGTAATGTGGATATAGAATTAGGGAAATTTGCATTACCCAAATATCCAGTACCAAATCAAGAATCTGCAGAGGATTATTTATCACGAATATGTTTAAAAGGATTGCATGAAAGATATCACGATCCTACGGATGAACAGTTTGAAAGACTTCAATATGAGCTTCAAGTAATCCGAAAAATGAATTTTAGTGATTATTTCTTAATTGTTTGGGATTTTATGAAGTATGCTCATGAGAAAGGAATAGTGACGGGTCCAGGAAGGGGTTCTGCTGCAGGTTCTTTGGTGGCATATGTTTTGCATATCACTGACGTTGATCCACTCGAACATCAATTATTATTTGAACGATTTTTAAACCCAGAACGAATCTCTATGCCTGATATTGATATAGATTTTCCTGATAATCGACGAGATGAAATGATTGAGTATGTTTCAAAAAAATACGGCAGACTTCATGTTGCCCAAATTATCACGTTTGGAACTTTAGCTGCAAGAGCTGCATTACGTGATGTTGGAAGAGTAATGGGTATCTCTCCTAAGGAGGCAGATTTTCTTGCCAAACAAGTTCCCAGTAAGCTCGGAATTACCCTACAGCAAGCATACGAGGAATCACAGGGATTACGGGACTATATTCAAAATATAGAAATTGGACGGAAAATCTTTGAAACAGCAAAAAAAATTGAAGGTCTTCCTAGACATACTTCTACACATGCGGCTGGTGTTGTGATTAGTGAACAGCCATTAACTGAATTAATTGCCATTCAAGATGGACATAATGAAATCTATTTAACGCAATTTCCGATGGAAGTGCTTGAAGAAATTGGCCTCTTAAAAATGGACTTCCTAGGACTACGAAATTTAACGTTGATTGATAATATTCATTCCTTGATTCAACGGGGAACTGGAAAGAAATTGGATCTTTCTAAGATAGCAATGGATGATCAAAAAACATTTGCATTGTTAGGTAAAGGAGATACAACGGGGGTATTCCAACTCGAGTCAAGTGGAATGCGCAGTGTTCTCGTAAGGCTTAAGCCAAGCGAATTAGAGGATATTGTTGCTGTAAACGCACTATATCGGCCGGGCCCAATGGAAAATATTCCGCTCTATATTGCTAGGAAACATAAAAAGGAACCGGTTCAATATCCGCACCCAGACCTTGAACCCATACTTGAGAAGACATATGGCGTGATTGTGTATCAAGAGCAAATTATGCAGATTGCTTCTACAATGGCTGGTTTTAGTCTTGGAGAGGCTGATTTATTGAGAAGGGCCGTAAGTAAAAAGAAAAAAGAAGTACTAGATAAAGAAAGACAACATTTTGTGCAAGGTAGTTTAAAAAAAGGATACACCGAACAAACAGCAAACGAAATTTATGACTTAATCGTTCGGTTTGCTAATTATGGGTTTAACCGAAGCCATGCTGTTGCTTACAGTATGATTGCTTATCAGCTTGCCTATTTAAAAGCAAACTATCCGCTCTATTTTATGGCTTCATTACTTACAAGTGTAGTAGGTAATGATGACAAGCTTGGGCAATATATACGAGAATCCAAACAAATGGGGATTTCCATTTTGCCCCCATCTATTAATAAAAGCTATTATCCTTTTAATGTAGAGAAAAAAGCAATCCGTTTTAGTTTGGCGGGAATTAAGAGTGTAGGGGTTGCAGCCTTAAAGGAAATTATTGAGACGAGAAAAGTTAAGCCTTATTCAGACCTCTTTGATTTCTGTGTCAGAACATCGATGAGGAGTATTAATCGTCGTACAATAGAAGCGCTAATTTGTTCAGGAGCCTTTGATGAATTCGGGGAACACCGAGCGACTCTATTAGCAACTTTGGATGTTGCGATAGAACATGCTGAACTCGTACGACCAAAAAATGATGAGAATCAAGTCGAAATGTTTTTTGAAGATGATTTTGGACTTAAACCTAAATATGTAGAGGTTGAACCTTTTAAGGAAATGGAAAAACTGCGCTTTGAAAAGGATGCACTAGGTTTCTACTTATCAAGTCATCCAATCAGTAGTTATTCGGCTTATCTAAAGAAGCACGGAGCAATCTCGATTTCGGAAGCTTCACATTATCTACATCAAAATGTTGTGATAGGTGGATTCATTACAAAAGAAAGAACGATTCGTACAAAAAAAGGCGAGGTAATGGCCTTTTTGACGGTTAGTGATGAAAGTGGTGAATTAGAAGGAGTTGCATTTCCAAGAACCTACACACAGTCGGCAAAGCTTTTAAAAAATGATGTTTTAGTTTTACTAAAGGGTAAGCTTGATAGTCGAAATAATCAACTACAACTGATTATTAATCAAGTTGGGGCCTTACCCGATAAAATCGAGATGCCGGAAGATGAAAAGAAACTTTTTGTCAGAATGGAAAAAAAGGTTCAAGCAGCTCAAGTACTAGTACACTTAAAAAAATTATTAAAGCAATTTCCTGGGGATACCCCAGTGGTCTTGTATTATGAAGAAACGCAAAAAACAATGCAGCTTCAACAAGAACTATGGGTTACTCCTAATCAAGAATTTTTATCCGAATTAAGAGAATTGATGGGACCTCAAAATGTGGTGATTCACTAATAAACCACTTTACATGACCAGCAATTATGTTATATTGTAATAGAAAAGCGAAGTGGCCATACCACTTATTTTTGATTAATTAGAAAATTCTATTTTACCAGCTTTATTCATAATATGTTGTACAAGATTTAACTACCTAATTAATATGACAAACAACTGGTGGGAAAATTGCTACTACCAAGTTGTCTTTATAACAAGGAGTGAAATATGGAAATGACTCTAAGAGAAGAAGCTCTACATATTCATCAAATTCATAAGGGTAAGCTTGAATCAAAGTCAAAAATACCAGTAAGAAATGCGAAGGATTTAAGTTTAGCTTATTCACCGGGAGTAGCTGAACCATGTAAAGCTATTTATGACGATAAGTCTAAAGTGTATGAATACACGATGAAGGGGAATATGGTAGCGGTAGTATCTGATGGGACTGCCGTACTTGGATTAGGTAACATAGGTCCAGAAGCTTCTCTTCCTGTAATGGAAGGAAAGGCTGTGCTATTTAAGAGCTTTGCAGGAGTAGATGCATTTCCAATTTGCTTAAACACAACAGATGTTGACAAGATTGTGGAAACAGTCAAACTATTAGAGCCTACTTTTGGTGGAGTCAACCTAGAGGATATTGCAGCTCCGAATTGCTTTGTGATAGAAGAGCGTCTTAAGAAAGAAGCGAATATACCAGTTTTTCATGATGATCAACACGGAACCGCAATTGTTACAGTAGCGGGATTAGTGAATGCATTAAAGCTGGTGGGCAAGAAAATGTCAGAAATAAAAGTTGTTGCAAATGGAGCAGGTGCTGCAGGCATTGCAATTATTAAGCTTTTATATCGCTATGGAGTCCGCGATATCATCATGTGTGACTCTAGGGGTGCTATTTATGAAGGGCGTACCTATGGAATGAATAACGTAAAAGCAGAAGTAGCGAAATATACAAATCGCAACCGTCTAGAAGGCACTCTTGCAGATGTCCTTGCGGATGCTGATGTCTTTATTGGAGTGTCTGTTGCAGGAGCACTAACAACTGATATGGTAAAGACGATGAATCAGGACCCAATTATATTTGCTATGGCGAATCCTAATCCTGAAATTATGCCGGATCAAGCATTAGAAGCGGGTGCTAAAGTTGTTGGTACAGGAAGATCAGATTTTCCAAACCAAGTAAACAATGTTCTCGCATTTCCAGGAATTTTTAGAGGAGCTTTAGATGCAAGAGCAACTCATATAAATGAACAAATGAAGATTGCGGCTGTAGAAGCAATTGCATCATTGGTAAGCTCTGAAGAACTACGTTCAGATTATGTAATCCCTGCACCTTTTGACCCACGTGTGGCACCTGCTGTTGCAGCAAGTGTGGCTAAGGCGGCAATGGAGACAGGTGTAGCTAGAATTACTGTAAATCCAGAGGAAGTTGCAGAGAAGACACGTCGTTTAGCAATCATTGAATAATGGATTGGAAGAGGTTAATGTGACATCTCCTAACTCTAAGGTTTACATTGAAATTGTTAAGAAAATTAGGTCCATCATTCAAGATGATGGACTTTCCGCTGGTGATAAAATTCCGTCTGAGCGGGAACTTTCCGAGCGTCTAAATGTAGGTCGTTCCTCTGTTCGGGAAGCACTAAGGTCATTAGAATTATTAGGCCTCATAGAGACAAGAAGAGGTGAAGGTACTTTTTTAAAAGATTTCGGTGATCATCAACTGATTCATTTATTAGGTACCTTCATAATTCAAGGAGATAAAACAAAGGGTGATCTCCTTGAAACAAAACAAACTCTTGAAAAATCTTGTATCGAAATAGCATGTCCTAAGATGAACGAAGAGATGCTTACAGAGTTGGAAGAAAAGCTTTGGGATACTGAGGACCCAGAGGAATTCCTTTTTAAATCTATTGTAGAAGCGACGAATAATCGATTATTACTACGAATATGGGTCGTCATATATGAATATGTTAAGTTTATTTATGAGGAACAGACTCATGTAATAAACAAAGAAGGCTTTGAAGAGTTAGTAACTGGACTACGTGAAAAAGATGTGGCAAGAGCTCTATCTGCCTATGAAAAAATAAAATTGTAGAGGATGTTCAAAAAGTCCGGTGAAAATGATACGTCGAATTTCTGCGTAAACTGCTCCAAGTACATTGTGAATAACCTGGTTATACACTTGCGTCTACTAGATTATTCAAGATGTCAATGCCTCAGCGCAAGGCTGCAAAGGAGTTAACTCAAGCAGTTGCCTCGCTCCGGTACTCAAAGTTGCGCCGCCTTGAAATTTCGACGCACAGGCTGTGCTAGTGTCGACAAGACATGAGGCCGTGGCGTTCTTGTCGACGTGGTCCTTTTCATCCTTCTTTTTGAACACTCTCATTTGTAGGAATTTGTCGTGTTTTTGTTGACATATTCCTACAAAAAATAAAGAAGACATTCAGTAAAGTATAAGTACATGCTTTTTTGGCAACGAAGGAAGATATAAGATTTTCCTTTTTTTCGTTACACAACTTTTTGTCTTAATATAAGCAGATAAACTAAGTCGAAAAAGCTATTCTATTGAAAGTGTGAGGAGGTTCCTTTTTGCTAAAAGACTTTTTTGTAAAAAAGAAAAAATATGCTTCAATTCCTTCGGAACAAGCTAGACAAGATGTTCCAGAAGGTATTATGAGCAAATGTCCAAATTGTAAAAAAATAATGTACACGAAAGAATTAATGAAAAACGATAAAATTTGTATGAACTGTGACTATCACTATCAAATGACTGCTTATGAAAGAATCGATAGCTTACTTGATGAAGGATCTTTTATCGAACTTGATAAAGAAATGGTTTCTGAAAATCCGCTAGACTTTCCTGATTATCTTGGAAAACTGAAAAAGGACCAAGATAAGACAGGTATTAATGAAGCCGTGGTAACCGGTGAAGGTACTATTGAAGGAAATCGTATCGTTTTGGCAATCATGGATTCAAGCTTCCGTATGGGAAGTATGGGTTCTGTTGTTGGTGAGAAGATTACTAGGGCAGTTGAAAAGGCGATGGAATTGAAGGTTCCATTTCTTATTTTCACAGCTTCTGGCGGTGCAAGAATGCAAGAAGGTGTTCTAAGCCTAATGCAAATGGCTAAAACAAGTTCCGCATTAAAACTATTTAGTGATCAAGGTGGCCTCATTGTTTCAGTCATGACACACCCAACAACGGGTGGTGTATCTGCAAGCTTTGCATCATTAGGTGATTTTAATTTCGCAGAACCTGGTGCCTTAATTGGATTTGCAGGTAGAAGAATCATTGAACAAACAATTCGCGAAGAACTCCCAGAAGACTTCCAAACAGCTGAGTTCTTATTAAAACATGGTCAACTGGATGCTGTTATTCATCGTCAGGATTTAAAAGATACATTAGCAAATATTGTTGATATTCATATGAACGGGGGTGCGGTTAATTGGTAGGTGAACTAGAGTTTGAGAAACCAGTTGTAGAATTAAAGAAAAAGATTACTGAGTTAAAAGAATTTACAAGCGATTCGAATATGGATCTAACAGATGAAATCTCAAAACTAGAAACAAGACTTCAAAAACTGGAGAATGAAATTTATAGTCATTTAAAACCATGGGACCGCGTTCAAATTGCCCGTCATCCAGAAAGACCGACTACCCTTGATTATATTGAACGCATTTTTACAAATTTTTTCGAGTGTCATGGTGACCGTTACTATGGCGATGATGCTGCTATAGTAGGTGGTATTGCCAAGTACCACGGTTTACCTGTAACTGTAATTGGACACCAGCGAGGTAAAGATACAAAGGAAAATATTAGAAGAAATTTTGGAATGCCACACCCAGAAGGATATCGTAAAGCACTACGTTTAATGAAGCAGGCTGAAAAATTTGGTCGTCCAATCATATGTTTCATTGATACGAAGGGCGCATATCCAGGCAAAGCAGCCGAAGAACGTGGTCAAAGTGAAGCTATTGCAAAAAATATATTTGAAATGGCAGGCTTAACGGTTCCTGTTATATGTATTGTAATTGGTGAAGGTGGAAGTGGTGGAGCACTAGCATTAGGTGTAGGAAATCAAATTCATATGCTCGAAAACTCAACCTATTCGGTTATTTCTCCTGAGGGTGCTGCTGCACTACTTTGGAAAGATGCAGGACTTGCTAAAAAAGCTGCAGAGTCTATGAAAATAACAGCGCCAGACTTAAAAGAACTAGGGGTTGTAGATGAAATCATCCCGGAAGTAAGAGGTGGAGCTCATAAGGATGTTGCAGAACAAGCAGCTTCCATCGATACCGTTCTCTTACAATCATTAAAAGAATTACGCAAATTAAACAAAGATGAGTTAGTTCAGCAACGCTATCAAAAATATAAAAAGATAGGCCAATTTACAATAGCTGAAGAAGAGTTTATCGGAGTTCAGTAATAAAGTGGACGTGCATCTAACGAAATGTTTAGGGCACGTTTTACTTTGTTTCCGCATAATTAGAAAACGATTGAATAAATCGAAATTCTTCGAAATCGGAAAGTGATATTCAACTGATTTTAAAATATACACAGTATTCAAAATTCCCCCTACATAGTATTCTATTTAATTCTCGATTTTTCTACACAATTTCACAATTTTTTCTGTATTTATTACATTATCTTAGTTGTTTTACTTATATATTAGTGTTATTTTATACATATTGCACAAAATAGTAAAAGCGAATAATCACAATTCGTGATTTATGATTATTTTTAGATTATTTTTTACATAGAGGTGGAAAAATGAAGAGAATAGGTGTTTTAACTAGTGGTGGGGATTCACCAGGAATGAATGCTGCGATTCGTGCTGTTGTACGTAAAGCAATCTATCACGACGTTGAAGTATATGGAGTTTATCAAGGATATTCTGGACTAATAAGTGGACAGATAAAACAATTAGAGATTGGATCTGTTGGAGATATCATTCATCGCGGTGGTACAATGCTTTATACTGCTCGATGTGAGGAATTCAAAACAGAAGAAGGTCGTAAAAAAGGTATTGAGCAATTAAAAAAGCTAGGAATAGAAGGCTTAGTTGTTATCGGTGGTGACGGCTCTTACCGTGGTGCCCAAAAACTAACTGAACTTGGTTTCCCTTGCGTTGGTGTTCCAGGTACAATTGACAATGATATCCCAGGTACTGATTTTACGATTGGTTTTGATACAGCGCTAAATACAGTAATTGATGCTATAGATAAAATAAGAGATACAGCAACTTCACATGAGCGTACATATGTAATTGAAGTTATGGGTAGACATGCTGGTGACCTTGCATTATGGGCGGGATTAGCTGGTGGTGCTGAAACAATCATTATTCCAGAAGCAGATCACGACATGGATGAAGTTATCGCTAAGCTTAACCGTGGCCATGAACGTGGGAAGAAGCATAGTATTATTGTCGTAGCTGAGGGTGTAGGTAGTGGTGTTGAAATTGGTAATAAGATTCAAGAAGCTACAAACTTTGAAACTAGAGTGAGTGTCCTTGGACATATTCAGCGTGGTGGTTCTCCAACTGCATCAGACAGAGTATTGGCAAGTCGTCTAGGTGCAAAGGCTGTTGAATTGTTGCTTGAAGGAAAAGGTGGACGAGCTGTGGGGATTCAACAAAACAATTTAGTTGACCATGATATTATGGAAATTTTAGACCGTAAACATACAGTTGATAAGAAGATGTATGACCTATCCCAAGAGCTATCCATTTAAAATACATTTGAGTAAAATTCTTATAGAAGTGTTGCTAATCGCTGATATAAAGCGATTATAGAGGAGGAAAATGTAATGAGAAAAACAAAAATAGTTTGTACAATAGGACCTGCCAGTGAAAGTATTGAAAAACTTGTTGCTTTAGCGAATGCAGGAATGAATGTAGCTAGACTTAATTTTTCGCATGGTGACTTTGAAGAGCATGGCGCACGTATTAAAAACATTCGTGAAGCTGCCAAAATCACTGGCAAAAACATTGCGATCCTACTAGATACTAAAGGACCAGAAATTCGCACTAATACAATGGAAAATGGTGCGATTGAATTAGTTGAAGGTTCAACTATTACTCTTTCAATGGAAGAAGTTGTCGGTACACCGGAAAAATTCTCAATTACATATCCGGGCTTAATTGAAGACGTTCATCCTGGCTCCAGAATTCTATTAGATGATGGATTAATCGGATTAGAAGTATTAGAAATTAATCAACAAAAGCGTGAGATTCTAACAAAAGTATTAAATAGTGGAACATTAAAAAATAAAAAAGGTGTTAACGTACCTGGGGTTCGTGTGAATTTACCTGGTATCACTGAAAAAGACGCAAAAGATATCATATTCGGTATCCAACAAGATGTCGATTATATTGCTGCTTCTTTCGTTCGTCGTGCTTCTGACGTATTAGAAATCAGAGAATTGCTTGAAGAAAATAATGGGGAAGCTATACAAATTATTCCTAAAATTGAAAACCAAGAGGGTGTAGATAACATCGATGAGATACTTGAAGTATCTGATGGATTAATGGTTGCTCGTGGTGACTTAGGTGTTGAAATTCCTGCTGAAGAAGTACCACTAGTGCAAAAGACATTAATTAAGAAATGTAATGCCCTTGGAAAACCAGTTATTACAGCGACACAAATGTTAGACTCTATGCAACGAAATCCTAGACCGACTCGTGCAGAAGCAAGTGATGTTGCGAACGCTATTTTTGATGGTACAGATGCGATTATGCTTTCAGGTGAAACTGCTGCAGGTTCATACCCAGTTGAGGCAGTACAAACGATGCATAATATTGCGTCTCGTGCAGAAAGTGCTTTAGTACATCGTGAAATTTTATCACAACGAAGTAAAATCTCAGGAATCACAATTACAGATGCAATTGGACAATCAGTTGCCCATACAGCGCTTAATTTGGACGTATCTGCAATCGTGACGCCTACAGAAAGTGGTCATACTGCAAGAATGATTTCAAAATATCGTCCGAAGGCTCCGATCATTGCCGTTACTTCCAACGAATCAACAACTAGAAAGCTTTCTCTTGTTTGGGGTGTGTACCCGCAAACAGGTAATGTAGCTAAATCAACAGATGAAATGCTTGACAACTCAGTTGAAAGTGCATTAAATACTGGAATTATTAAACCTGGGGATTTGGTAGTGATAACTGCAGGTGTACCAGTTGGTGAGTGCGGAACTACAAACATTATGAAGATTCATGTTGTTGGTAATACCCTTGCAAATGGACAAGGTATTGGAAGAAAATCTGCTTTTGGTAAAGTAGTTGTAGCAAACTCTCCTGAGGAAGCAGAAGCAAAAATGTATGACGGTGCAGTTCTAGTCACAACTGCAACAGATCGTGATTTGGTAAAATACGTGGAACAGGCATCTGCTTTGATTACGGAAGAAGGCGGTCTTACTAGCCATGCAGCTGTAGTAGGATTAAGTATCGGAATTCCTGTGATTGTTGGTGTAGAAAATGCAACAACACTTTTAAAAGATGGACAAGATATTACTGTTGATTCATCTCGTGGAGTGATATACGAAGGACATGCAAATGTTTTATAAAAAGGAGAAGGGAAACCTTCTCTTTTTTTGATGTCTAGTTCCTGCGCTTAGCCCCTCGATGTCACAAGTCAATCCAAAAGGTCAAAGAGCAACCATACAGTTGGATTGAATTGTACTTGTCGTACATGCATAGGACTTGGCAATAGTTAGTCGATGTTCCTCTTCAAATCCGCATGCAGTTTTCTTTAGGTTTTACTACTCATATTTGTAAAGGAAACGTATAATATAAGAAAAGCCTTCATCTAAGGAGGACAATATGAGAATTTTACTAGCATTGATTATTATCGTACCGGCATTAGAAATAAGTGTCCTTATATTCTCAGGTAAAACACTTGGAATTCCAATTACTCTGTTGTCGATTGTTCTTACGGGTGTAATGGGGGCGTGGTTAGCGAAAAAACAAGGAATTGATACACTTCACCGCGCTCAACAGCAAATGAATTATGGACAGGTCCCTGGTGAAGCCATTATGGATGGAATTTGCATCATGATCGGGGCAGTATTGCTTTTAAGTCCTGGTTATATTTCTGATCTTACTGGTTTTTTCTTACTTATTCCTGCAACTAGAAATCTGATAAAACCGATTATTGCTAACTGGATAAGACGAAGAATGGAGAGAGGTAATTTCACAGTTATTCGTCGTTGGTAAAAAAATAAAGCCATTGCGAAGCAATGGCTTTATTTATGTTTCTTTTCCAATAATAAATCCCCATACATCTCGAAATACACCTGTAGTATATAGAGTTCTAATGATTACTAACGTGACGGGTCCAATAATTAACCCAACGAATCCAAATAATTGAAATCCAACGAACAGTGATATTAATGTTGCCAATGGATCTAATCCAATACTAGAAGAGATAATCTTAGGCTCCATTACCTGGCGTTGTACAATTACAACAAGGTATAATATACCAAGCCCTATTGCAAATGCTAGATTCCCACTGAAAGCCGAATAAATTATCCATGGTACGAACACAAGTCCAGTTCCCAAATACGGAAGTAGATCAACGATTCCAATTAATAACGCAATTGTGATTGCATAGTCAACTCGTAATATTAACAGGCCAACTAATACGATCCCTGCTGTGATGGAAATCAATGTTGCTTGTGCTTTGATAAAACCAAATAATGCCTTTTTCAATTCAATAAATACGGACTTACCACTTGTACGAGCTTTTGTTGGAATAAATCTTCGGCCCATAATCACAAACTTATTCCAGTCTTTACTAATAAAAAATGTGGCTAATAGAGAGAAAACAATCACTGTTGCTGCATTTGGTAGCCATCCGAGGAACTTTGGAATATTTTCTAAAAACGCTTTAACAAATTCTCCAACATTTGTCGCAATAGTTGTACCAACATTTGTGACATTATCCATAATCGTTTGTTGTTGGCCTTGGTCCAAATTATCAAACATACTCGTTATTCTTTCATAAAAAGGAATAATCTGACCAACTATTAAATTTTCGAAATAAACAACTAGGTTTTCAAAATGCTGTGGTACTTCTTTTGCTAAATAGTTTGCACCTGAGATAATCTCTGCTATTAATAATGTAAGTAAACCTGTTACAATGCCAAATACAAGCAAAATCCCTATAAATACCGATAACCCACGTGGTATCCTGGCTTTACGCTCCAAAAAATTGACAAGTGGATTAATAAGGAATGCAATGAATAAGGCAAAAATAAACGGATATGTAAGTCTAAATAGAAAATAGAACAAGATGAAACCTATCACAATTAATGCAACAACCAATAAAAATCGAAGAAAACCATACACATAATTAATGTTCAAACTTTTTCCTCCCTAGGAATTTCTTGCATATTTTTATTTTACAATCTCTTTGATTACTTTAAAAGTATTACGAAGAAATGAAATATAAAGTTTCCAATTATGGAGAAAAAATTTTATTTATGATATCATACGTTATGAGCAAGTGAAAAATTTAAAGTGCAAAATACAAAATAAGCCATATTAAATGATTTTAAATCTAGTAAACGGCTCTGTTAACTGGAAAAATCAAAACTATTCGTAAAAATGTTTTTGTGTAATAATAATTTATTAGGGGAAATTTGTCGCTTTTGATTCACAAAAGTCTGATTATTTATTATAATAGAGTCAAGGTTATTTATTTCCTACATATTTATTGATTCGCTTTCACTTGCATAAACAACTTTTATTGTCACGATCAATATTATATTGATATTTGTGACGATGAGCGTTTTTTCAAAAATGAAAGCATTTACTTCACTAGATTACAATGTTGAAAGCATAAATAACGATGTGATAATGTGTTTTGTTTTTGAGCGTGCGCTCAATTTACCTTATAAAATGATTAGGGGAATAAAAAAAAGGAGAGGGTCATATGACAGCAACAAAGGGGCTTGAAGGAATTGTAGCTACAACATCTTCTGTCAGTTCAATTATTGATGACACTTTAACGTATGCAGGATTCAATATTGATGATTTAGCTGAAAATGCTAGTTTTGAAGAAGTTATCTACCTATTATGGCATCGCAAACTTCCAAATAAAGAGGAGTTAGCTGAATTAAAACAGCAACTTGCTGAAAATGCGAGTTTACCTCAAGAATTAATCAATCATTTCAAAACTTACCCAATTGATAAGGTTCATCCAATGGGGGCACTTCGCTCAGCTGTTTCACTATTAGGACTATATGATGAAGAAGCAGATGTAATGGAACCAGAAGCTAATTATCAAAAGGCAATCCGCCTACAAGCAAAATTACCTACAATTGTTACCGCTTTTTCTCGTGTTCGTAAAGGATTAGAGCCAGTTGCTCCACGCACAGATCTAAGCTTCGCAGCAAACTTCTTATATATGCTTAGCGGGCAAGAACCAAGCGAAATTGCAGTAGAGGCATTCAATAAAGCATTAGTACTTCATGCTGACCATGAACTCAATGCATCTACATTTACAGCACGTGTTTGTGTTGCAACTCTATCTGATGTTTATTCAGGTATTACTGCTGCAATTGGAGCTTTAAAGGGTCCGCTTCACGGTGGAGCTAATGAAGCTGTAATGAAGATGCTTACTGAAATTGGTGAAGTTGAAAATGTAGAGAATTATATTAATACAAAATTAGCTAACAAAGAAAAAATCATGGGGTTTGGTCATAGAGTGTACCGTAAAGGCGACCCACGTGCAAAGCACTTAAAGGCAATGTCTCAAAAGTTAACAGCGATTACTGGCGAACCAAAATGGTATGAGATGTCAACAAAGATTGAAGAAATTGTTACAAGTGCAAAACCTTTACCACCAAATGTTGACTTCTATTCAGCATCTGTATACCATAGCTTAGGTATTGATCATGATTTATTTACTCCAATCTTTGCAGTAAGTCGTGTTTCTGGATGGTTAGCTCATATTCTAGAGCAATATGATAACAACCGTTTAATCCGTCCACGTGCTGAATATACTGGTCCAGGAATGCAGACATACGTTCCGATGGAACAAAGAGGTTAATAAATCTAACAATATATATATTAATAGGTTGAAGTATTTCAGGGGAATTTTTTCCCCGAAATACTTCTTAAGAACTTTAGGAGGTAATACTAGTGGCAGGAGAAAAAATTACAGTATCAAATGGTGTACTTAACGTACCAAACAATCCAATTATTCCTTTTATTGAAGGTGATGGAACTGGTCCAGATATTTGGGCAGCAGCGTCACGTGTATTAGAAGCAGCTGTTGAAAAAGCATACAACGGCGAAAAATCAATTGTTTGGAAAGAAGTATTAGCAGGGGAAAAAGCTTTTAACCAAACTGGTGAATGGTTACCAGAAGAAACATTAGATCTTATTCGTGAGTACATAATTGCGATTAAAGGACCTCTTACTACACCAGTTGGTGGCGGTATTCGTTCATTAAACGTTGCATTACGTCAAGAATTAGATCTATTTACTTGTCTTCGCCCAGTACGTTATTTTACAGGTGTACCTTCACCAGTTAAGCGTCCAGAAGACACAGATATGGTTATCTTCCGTGAAAATACTGAAGATATTTACGCTGGAATCGAATATGCACAAGGTTCTGAAGGAGTTCAAAAGCTTATCAACTTCCTGCAAAATGAACTAGGTGTAAATAAAATCCGTTTCCCAGAAACTTCTGGTATCGGTATCAAGCCAGTTTCTGAAGAAGGAACAAAGCGTCTAGTTCGTGCTGCTATCAACTACGCTATTGAACAAGGCCGTAAATCTGTAACACTTGTTCATAAAGGTAATATCATGAAGTTTACAGAAGGAGCTTTCAAAAATTGGGGCTATGAACTAGCTGAACAAGAGTTTGGCGATAAAGTATTCACTTGGGCTCAATATGACCGCATCGTTGAAGAGGAAGGTAAAGATGCTGCAAATAAAGCACAAGCTGATGCTGAGGCTGCAGGTAAGATCATTGTAAAAGATTCAATCGCTGATATCTTCTTACAACAAATCTTAACTCGTCCGCGTGAGTTCGATGTTGTTGCTACAATGAACTTAAATGGTGACTACATTTCTGATGCTCTAGCTGCACAAGTTGGTGGTATCGGAATCGCACCAGGAGCAAATATTAACTATGAAACTGGCCATGCAATTTTCGAAGCAACACACGGAACTGCACCAAAATATGCTGGTTTAGATAAAGTTAACCCTTCTTCTGTACTATTATCAGGTGTATTAATGCTTGAACACCTTGGTTGGAATGAAGCAGCAACTCTAATTATGAATTCAATGGAAAAAACAATTGAATCTAAGGTTGTAACATATGACTTCGCTCGTCTAATGGAAGGCGCTACAGAAGTAAAATGTTCAGAGTTCGCTAATGAACTAATCAAAAACTTAGGCTAATCATAGAACAAGTAACTACCCTAATAGTTTGGAGTTCAAAAAGGAGGATGAAGTGGCGGAGAATTTCAAGGCGACGCAAGCTCCCGAGCAGTTAATACGTGAGGAACGCTAAACAAGCCAACAGAGAAATTCGATGCGTCATATTCACTGCACTTTTTGAACATCCTCTTAGGGTAGTTATTTGTATATGTGAATAGGGAGGATTTAAAATGAGTCAATTTAAACGAAAAAAAGTCTCTGTAATTGGTAGTGGTTTTACTGGTGCAACAACCGCTTTCTTACTTGCGCAAAAGGAATTAGGAGATGTCGTTTTAGTTGATATCCCACAAATGGAAAATCCAACAAAAGGGAAAGCTCTCGATATGTTGGAAGCTAGTCCTGTCCAAGGGTTTGATGCAAATATTACTGGCACTGCAAATTACGAGGATACAGCAGATTCAGATATCGTTGTGATTACAGCAGGAATTGCTCGGAAACCTGGTATGAGCCGTGATGACCTAGTTCAAACAAATCAAAAAATCATGAAAAGTGTCGCTCAGGAAATTGCAAAACATTCTCCAAATAGCTATATCATTGTCTTAACAAACCCAGTTGACGCTATGACTTATACTGTGTTTAAGGAATCAGGATTTCCAAAAAATCGTGTCATAGGGCAATCAGGCGTACTTGACACTGCAAGATTCCGTACATTTATTGCCCAAGAACTAAATTTATCTGTAAAAGATATCACTGGTTTTGTCCTTGGTGGTCATGGTGACGACATGGTTCCACTTGTTCGTTACTCCTATGCAGGAGGAATCCCACTAGAAACTTTAATTTCAAAAGATCGTTTAGATGCTATCGTTGAACGTACACGTAAAGGTGGCGGTGAAATTGTCAACCTCCTCGGCAACGGAAGTGCTTATTATGCACCGGCGGCTTCCTTGGTGGAAATGGTTGAAGCCATCTTAAAAGACCAACGACGTGTCCTCCCAGCCATTGCATATCTTGAAGGTGAATATGGATTCAGCGGAATTTACCTTGGGGTCCCTACTATTTTAGGTGCAAATGGTATTGAGAAAATCATTGAGCTAGACCTTACAGAACAAGAAAAAGCTGAACTTGCCAAATCCGCTGATTCTGTTAAAAATGTAATGAATATCCTAGTCTAATAATGAGTTAACAAAAAAATTCGGGGTTAACCCCCGAATTTTTTGTACATATTCTATTTAATTTCTATGGAGGTGTAACCTTTTTCATGCTATTAGGGAAAAAGCGAAAACTAGGTAGAAAGATTGAGGAAATGTCAGTTGGTGAAAAGCTATCACTAACTGAAAAAATTGAAGATAAAGATCTGCTTTTATACTTAGGTTTGACGAATGATGCGAATCCGCTTTATATTCAACATGATTATGCATCCCAAACTCCATTTAAGAAACCGATTGTTCCAACTGTCATGCTGACTGGAATTATCACAGCTGCGATTTCGAAGTATTTACCAGGGCCAGGAAGTCATATTCTCAAACAGGAAATTGAATTTTTGCAGCCACTTTATCACTATGCAACTATACAATTTTTATTTGAAGTATCCAAAATTAATATTCACGACCATACTGTCGAAATAGCAGTAACGGCATTTGACGAAGATGAATCATTGGCAATTGAAGGAAGACTTTTAGTCTGTCCTCCACACCGAATAACGCCAATGGACGGAAAAATATTAGAGAACTTTTAGAGAGCTTAGCCTCTCTTTTTTTTGTTTTCGTGGTAAGTATCGAAATGTTAATCTATAATAATCTTATATAGAGATAGAAAAATGATGGGGTTTATCTTTTTTTATGGAGGAAAACAATGAAGAATAAAGTATTGGTTGTGGAAGATGAACAGTCAATCATTACATTACTTCAGTATAACCTACAACAGGCGGGATACGAGGTTATTACTGCAATGGACGGAGAAGAAGGATTAGAAAAAGCCTTAGCGGAAAAACCGCAAATTATTGTCCTTGACTTAATGCTGCCCAAGATAGATGGGATCGAAGTATGTAAGCAGCTTCGTTTAAATAAAGTAGATATCCCAATCTTAATGCTGACCGCGAAGGATGACGAATTTGATAAGGTATTAGGTTTAGAGCTTGGAGCAGATGACTATATGACTAAACCATTTAGCCCAAGAGAAGTTGTGGCACGTGTTAAAGCAATACTAAGGAGAACAAGTAAAAACATTGTCAAAAGCCAAGATGATACTTCAGCTCCGCAAATCACAATAGGACCACTACGTATTTTACCAGAAAATTTTGAGGCTTATTTTAACGAAGAAGCGCTTGATTTAACACCTAAGGAATTTGAACTTCTTGCCTATTTGGCAAAGAATAAGGGGCGAGTACTAACACGAGACCAACTCCTGAGTGCGGTTTGGAATTATGATTTTGCTGGTGACACAAGAATTGTAGATGTTCATATAAGTCATTTGCGTGAGAAAATTGAAAAAGAATCTAAAAAGCCAAATATTATTAAAACAGTTAGGGGATTAGGCTATAAGCTCGAGGAGCCTAAAATTTATGAATAAGTTTCACTCGAGGCTTCTAACTGCGATTATCTTTTTAATCATTATTGTTTTTCTTTGTATGGGTTTTATGCTGGGGCAATTTATTAGTAGTCTTATCACGAATAATGCAATGCATGGAACCTCAATCGAAGAAACAGTTAAGCAGGTCTGGATTGCTCTGGCAATTTGCCTAGGTATCGCATTAATTATTATTCTTTCACTTATTGTTAGAATCACGACTACCTATACAAAACCGATTGATTCAGCAACAGAAGCGGTCAAAGAATTGGCCAAAGGAGATTATCGTGCTAGAACATATGAAGACGAGGTAAGTACAGCTGGATTACTAGGCAAGTCCATCAATATCGTTGCTAGAAATATTGAAGAAATGACAAAATCCTATGAAATGCAGCATGACCGATTACATACCCTGATTGAAAATATGGGGAGCGGCTTATTATTTATCGATAGTAAAGGATATATAAGCATTGTTAATCGCTCAACAAATGAGATCTTCAAGGTTGATCAAGATGATTTATTGGGTCAACTTTATTATGAAGCTCTTACCCACAAAGAAATTGTAAAGCTAGTCGAAGAGATTTTTATGACCGAACAAAAATTACGAAGACAAGTCCACCTCATAATTGGAAATGAACAAAAGGACTTTGAAGTATACGCTGCACCCGTTTTAGGAGCGAAGGTAGAATGGAAGGGAGTTGTTCTTGTATTTCACGATATATCAAACCTGAAAAGGCTTGAACAGATGCGGAAGGATTTTGTTGCAAATGTATCCCATGAGCTTCGTACACCTATTACATCTATAAAAGGATTTTCGGAAACTTTACTGGACGGTGCTATGAATGACAGGAATGTCTTAAAACAATTTTTAACCATTATCCTTGAAGAAAGTCATCGTCTCCAATTACTCATTCAAGATTTATTGGATTTATCGAAAATAGAGAACAAAGGTTTTTCACTTAATCTTTCACAGGTTAATGTGAAAGAGCTCTTAGAAAATAGTATACAGATGCTTAAATCCAAAGCAGTAGAAAGAGAGATCCAATTAGAGCTTACACTAGATGATGAATCAACAGTGATCGATGGAGATATGGATCGGTTGAAGCAGGTCTTCATCAATGTGATTAATAATGGTTTGTCCTACTCTCCGGATGGAGCTAAGGTTGAGGTAAAAGCAACAAACCTTAGTGATTATGTTCAAATTCAAATTATTGATACGGGGATTGGAATAGAAGAAAAAGAACTTCCGCGTATTTTTGAGAGATTTTATCGCGTCGATAAAGCAAGGAGCCGAAATTCTGGAGGAACAGGTTTAGGTCTTGCAATTGTTAAGCATATTATTGAGGCACATGAAGGGGCTGTACAAGTAAGCAGTAAAGTAGGGGAAGGAACGACTTTTACATTTCGCTTAAAGAAGAAAATATAATGTATAGGAAGTCCTAATTTACAAAATGTTTACACTGGAAAAACATTCTCTTAATATACAAACCGTATGATGTATATGAGAACCCCTTCATTCAGAAGGCCAAACTTTTTTGACAAGGACGTAATATCCTTGTCATTTTTTTTACTTTATTCAGTAAATGACTGAATAAAGTAAAAAAGCCCCCGGCGGATGCCACAGATCTTCAAAGGTAACTTTTCGAGCAGTAGGATCAAAGACTAAAAACGCCACCTCCTGTGGCAACGTCTTTATGACCCACTTCCTGTGGGACTAAAATCTGGGCGCAAATACGCCAAGGCGTATTTTGATAAATTTTGAAACCTTTTTACATGATATTCGTATAAAACAATGTAGCAATAAATTGAGGGGGGAAAGCATGGTTAGTTTAAAACGAATATATACGATTGTTGGACTAAGTGTGCTCGTTTTGATTTTAGGTGTCGTTGGTTTTACATCATGGTACACTGTTGATGAGTCAGAGCAAGCAATTATATTAACCTTTGGGAAAGCAGATGAAGGAATTACAGAACCAGGACTTCATTTTAAAATGCCATGGCCAATTCAAGATGTAGAGAAACTGCCTAAAACAACATTTAGTTTACAATTTGGCTATGATCAGAAGAATGGCGAAATCACTGACGTGCCAAAGGATACAAAAATGATCACCGGTGACGAAAATATTGTTTTAGCAGATATGGTTGTTCAATGGCAAATTACAGATCCATCAAAATTCCTATTTAATTCTGAGGATCCTGAGCAAATCCTATATAATTCTACTTCTGCATCTTTAAGAAGTATTATCGGAAGTTCAAAAATTGATGATGCATTAACTTCTGGTAAGGCGGAAATTGAAGCTGAAGTAAGAGATTTATTAGCAGATCTTTTAGTGAAATATGATATTGGAATTTCAGTAACAGCTGTTAAATTACAGGATGTTGAATTACCAAACGATGAAGTTCGTAAGGCATTTACGAATGTAACAGATGCTCGTGAAACAAGAAATACAAAAGTAAACGAAGCAAATAAATACCGTAACCAAAAAATGAATGAAGCCAAAGGTGAGGAAAAAGCTCTTATTTCTAGAGCTAATGGGGATAAAGCAGCACGTATCGAAATTGCTCGAGGGGATGTTGCCACATTTAATGCTTTATATAACGAATATGTGAAAAATCCAGAGATTACTAGAAAACGTCTAGTTCTTGAAACATTAGATGAAGTATTACCACATACAGAGATTTACATTATGAAGGATGATGGCAATACAATGAAGTACTTGCCAATTCGACAAGCTGGAAGCCAAACGCAGGTTCCTCCTGTAGAAACAGAAGGGAGTGGTAACCAATGAGTGAAAACGTTGTGGATTTAAACGAAAAAAAGGGTTCCAATAATTTTAGCAAATATACAAAGGGTGGAATTGGCATCCTAATAGCTATCATCTTACTTGGAATCGTAATAATAAATATTTTCATTGTAAGAGAAGGAGAATACAAAGTTGTTCGCCAATTTGGTGAAGTTGTCCGAATTATAGAAACACCTGGACTTTCCTATAAAATTCCATTTATCCAGTCTGTTGAGACATTACCAAAATATCAAATGATTTATGATGTTGAAGAGGCTGAAATCAATACGAAAGATAAAAAGCGAATGATGATTGATAATTACGCTATTTGGCGTATTGAAGATCCAAAACAAATGATTTCTACAACAAGAACGGTTGTGAATGCCGAAGCAAAACTCGATGAATTCGTTTATTCTGCCATTCGAACAGAGCTAGGTCAATTGAATTATGATGAAATCATTAATGATGAGAAATCAGAACGTGGTAGCCTTAATGACCGGATTACGGAAATTGTAAATAAAAACCTTGAGGAAGATAAATATGGAATTGTTGTAACAGATATTCGGATGAAGCGTACAGATCTTCCAGCCGAAAACGAACAATCCGTATATACTAGAATGATTTCTGAGCGTCAATCAACAGCACAAAATTATCTCTCTGAAGGAGATGCTGAGAAAAACAAAATCGAAGCTGAAACTGACAGGGAAGTAAAAGAAATTATTGCAAAAGCGCAGGCAGAAGCAGAAATTATCCGAAGCCAAGGGGAAGGAGAAGCGGCTCGTATATACAATGAGGCTTTCTCAAAGGACCCGGAATTCTATAACCTATTCCGTACATTAGAATCTTATAAGACTACAATTGATGGAGAAACAGTGATCATTTTACCAGCGGACTCTCCATATGCGAGATTGTTAATGGGATATACTGAATAACAATTAATTAGGTAGCCGTTATTTTTCATTCTGTTCATGACATGATAAAATGAACAGTAGGAAATAACGGCTATTTTTAATGATTTAAGGGATGTGTGCATGGAAGGTCCGAATGCCGTAATAGAAGGGAAGGATTTTTCTTGGATAAAAAGATTGTCTTAGTGGATGGAAATAGTATCGCATATCGTGCATTTTTTGCTCTACCACTTCTTAATAATGATAAAGGTGTACATACCAATGCCATTTATGGCTTTACTATGATTTTAAATCGAATTTTAGAACAGGAGAAACCGACACATATATTAGTAGCCTTTGATGCAGGCAAAACAACTTTTAGACATAGTACTTTTAGCGAATATAAAGGTGGCAGACAAAAAACTCCTCCTGAGCTTTCGGAACAGTTTCCATTTTTACGCGAATTGCTAGATGCATACAAGATTGCCAGATATGAGTTAGAAAACTATGAAGCCGATGATATAATCGGAACTTTATCTCTTCAAGCTGAAAAAGAAGGCTTTGAGGTTAAAGTTATCACAGGTGATAAAGACTTAACACAGTTAGCCTCAGAGCATATTACAGTAGATATAACGAAAAAAGGGATCACAGATGTAGATTCTTACACTCCTGAGTTTATTAAAGAGAAGTATGGGATTACACCTGAACGAATAATTGACATGAAAGGGCTAATGGGAGATAACTCTGATAACATTCCAGGTGTTCCTGGTGTCGGTGAAAAAACAGCCCTAAAATTATTGCAGGAGTTCAAAACATTAGAAGAACTATTAGACTCAATCGATAAGGTGAGCGGGAAGAAGCTAAAAGAAAAACTTGAGGAAAATAAAGACCAAGCGATCATGAGTAAGCAGCTTGCGACTATCTATCGTGAAGCCCCAATTGAAATTGGAATTCCTGAGCTGGAATACAACGGCTATGATGCAGAAAAAGTCACAAAACTATTCAAAGAGCTTGGATTTAATTCCTTACTCGATAAAGTAGAGGGTAGCGAGCCAGATGAGGACAAGCCTTTAGAAAAGATTTCCTATACAATCGTCGATGAAATTACAGAAGATGTGCTAACAGCTGAATCTTCATTAATCGTGGAGGTGCTTGATGAAAGTTATCATAAGGCAGACGTCCAAGGATTTTCAATTTCAAACGAGAATGGAAATTATTATATTCCAACAATGCTAGCTCTCGAGTCAGAGGCTTTTCAACAGTGGGCAAACGATAAAGAGAAAAAGAAAATCGTTTTTGATGCAAAAAAATCAATTGTGGCTTTGAGATGGAAGGGTATTAATCTACAAGGAATTGACTTTGATTGTTTAATTGCATCTTATATTTTAAATCCGTCTGAATCAACTGAAGATGTTGCGGCTGTGGCAAAATTAAAGGGAATAACAGATGTAAAATCCGATGAAGCAGTGTACGGAAAAGGAGCCAAACAAAGCATTCCTAACGAAGAAATTCTTTCTGAACACTTAGTGAGAAAAGCAGTTAGCCTTAAAAAATTAAAAGATTTATTCTTGCACGAACTTCAAGAAAATGAACAGTATGAGCTTTTTACTGATTTGGAAATGCCATTATCCCTAATCCTTGCAGACATGGAATCGATAGGGATAAAGGTCGATGTAGAACGTCTAAAAGGAATGGGAGAAGAGTTAAAGGAACACCTTCAGGAGCTAGAACAAAAAATTTATGAACTCGCTGGTGAGGAGTTTAATATTAATTCCCCTAAGCAGCTAGGTGTCATTCTCTTTGAAAAGCTTCAACTAACTGTGTACAAGAAAACAAAAACGGGGTATTCCACTTCTGCTGATATCCTTGAGAAACTGTCTAAAGAACATGAAATTATTGAATATATCTTGCATTATCGTCAAATAGGTAAGCTTCAATCAACTTATATTGAAGGCTTATTAAAAGTTGTGCATGAAGATACTTGTAAGGTTCATACTCGTTTCCAGCAAGCTTTAACGCAAACAGGAAGACTAAGTTCAACAGACCCGAACCTACAGAACATTCCAATTCGCTTGGAAGAAGGAAGAAAGATCAGACAAGCATTCGTCCCTTCAAAAAAGGATTGGTTTATATTTGCCGCTGACTATTCCCAAATTGAATTAAGGGTATTAGCGCATATAGCTAATGATGAAAATCTGATTAGTGCCTTTACGAATGATCTTGACGTTCATACAAAGACCGCCATGGATGTGTTCCATGTAACAGAAGGTGAAGTAACCTCCAATATGCGTCGTCAGGCAAAGGCTGTAAACTTCGGGATTGTGTACGGTATTAGTGATTTCGGATTGTCTCAGAATCTTGGAATCACTCGGAAGGAAGCAGGCCACTTTATTGAACGGTATTTTGCAAGCTTTCCAGGTGTTAAAGAATATATGGAAGAAATTGTTGAAGACGTAAGACAGAAAGGATACGTATCTACACTTCTACATAGAAGAAGATACATTCCTGAAATTACTGCTCGTAACTTTAATGTCCGTAGCTTTGCTGAAAGAACAGCAATGAATACTCCAATTCAAGGAAGTGCAGCTGATATCATCAAGAAAGCAATGATTGATATGGCGGACAGATTAGAAGCAGAAAAGCTTCAAACGAAGTTGCTATTACAAGTTCATGACGAATTGATCTTCGAAGCACCAGAAGAAGAAATTGAGATTTTAAAGAAGATCGTGCCTGAAGTTATGGAAAATGCCATTTCCTTGAAAGTACCTTTAAAGGTTGATTATGAATACGGTAAGACTTGGTATGATGCCAAGTAAGACGAAAAAGGACGTGATCATATGCCAGAGTTACCCGAGGTCGAAACTGTTCGTCGCACGTTAATCCAGCTTGTAAATGGCAAAACAATTGAAAAGGTAACGGTTTTATGGTCAAAAATCATCAAAAAACCGGAAGAACCAGAGCAGTTCTGTGATGCACTACGTGGACAGACAATTCATGATGTGGACAGAAGAGGTAAATTTTTAAAGTTTATTTTAGATGATTATGTTATGGTTTCTCATTTGCGTATGGAAGGCAGGTACGGCCTCTACGATAAAGATGAAACCTACGACAAACACACACATGTATTGTTCACTTTTACTGATGGAACCGAACTGCGCTATCGAGATGTTCGGAAATTTGGAACGATGCATTTATTTAAAAAAGGTGAAGAAGAAAATAGCCTGCCCCTATCTCAATTAGGACCAGAACCATTTTCAAAAGAATTTTCATTAAAATATTTGGAAGAAAAGCTATCTAAGACCAACCGTAAAATTAAGGTGGCGCTGCTTGATCAAACAAAGTTCGTAGGGCTTGGGAATATATATGTTGATGAGGCTTTGTTTAGAGCGGGCATTTATCCGGAACGTGCAGCCAATTCCCTTTCCAAAAAGGAAATGAAAATACTCCACCAAGAGATCATTCAAACCCTGGAGGAAGCTGTTGAGAAAGGTGGTAGTACAATACGTTCTTACGTTAATACGCAAGGTGAAATTGGCATGTTCCAATTGCAACTCTTTGTATATGGTCAAAACGGGAAAGCATGTCAAACATGTGGAACTGAGATTGAAAAAACAGTTGTTGGTGGCAGGGGCACCCATTTCTGTCCAAAATGCCAAAGAAATAAAACGAAAACCAAATAATGTATAGTAAGCATGCAGTGAAATTCGATCCATCATTTTCTTTCGACTTTTGACTGCCAAAGGACATTTCACATGGAATGGGCTCTCTCCATATACTATCTTAGCAATCGATAGGAAGGAGACTTTGTGAGATGTCCCAATTGGCATCACTTGTTTTATTAGCATTTGCAGTAAGCTTAGATAGTTTTAGTGTTGGGTTCACATATGGTATGAGGAAGATGAAAATACCTTTTAAATCAATCATTACAATCGCATTTTGTTCAGCAGTAACGATGGCAGCCGCCATGGGATTAGGAAAGTCTATTGCGTTATTGCTATCACCTGCAATCGCTGATCGACTAGGTGGTATTGTACTCATGTTAATTGGTGTCTGGGTATTGGTTCAGTTTTTTCGACCAACTTCCCAAGCATCTGAACAAAATGAAGAAAAACTATTAGTGAAAGTTGAAATAAAATCACTTGGACTTGTTATCAATATTTTGAAAAAGCCAATGGTAGCTGACCTTGATAAGTCAGGAACGATTACCGGTTTTGAAGCATTTTTACTAGGGTTTGCCCTTTCTCTAGATGCTTTTGGTGCAGGAATTGGTGCTGCTTTATTAGGATTTTCTCCATTGGTAATGGCTTTACTGGTTGCCGTAATGAGCTCGCTTTTTGTTTATACAGGTATAAAAAGCGGTGCTGTTTTTTCAAAGAAAAGATGGGTACAAAAATTTTCATTTTTACCGGGAATCTTACTGATTTTAATTGGTATATGGAAATTCTAAAAAAAATGCAATAGGGAGAATAGAAACGTGGCATTAACAATCGGATTAACAGGTGGAATTGCAAGTGGAAAAAGTACAGTATCCCAGATGTTCAAAGAAGCTGGAATTGTAGTTATAGATGCAGACGTTATTGCACGTAAAGTAGTTGAGGTTGGAGAAGAAGCATATGAACAAATTGTTCAATCATTTGGCAAGGACATTCTATTACCTGATGAGACGATTGACAGGCAAAAATTAGGATCGATCGTCTTTTTCAATGAAGACAAACGATTGTTATTAAACTCAATTGTTCATCCCGCTGTTCGAAAACAAATGCTGAAAGAAAAAGAAGAACACCTTAGCAATGGAGAAGAAACCGTTATATTGGATATTCCATTGTTATTTGAAAGTAAGTTAACTGCATTAGTTGATCGAACCCTATTAGTTTATGTTGATTATGAGACACAATTAGCACGCCTAATGAATCGAAATAATCTCAGCATGGGGGAAGCAGAAGCTAGGATCCAATCACAAATGCCGCTTAAAGATAAAATTCAACTTGCAGATGCTGTAATTGATAACAACGGTACAATTGAGTCCACAAAGGATCAATTACACAAAATTTGCAAGCAATGGGGAGTTAAAATATAGCGAAGAAACAGGTGTATGTCTAATCTAACGGGTTCTCAATTAGGGTACAAACATAACATTTTTATTTAGCGTGAATTCATAAACGAATTCACGCTTTCATTTTTTGTTAGTAAATTATCGTTTAGAGCGTGGTTTTATAGCATATATCTTAACTTCGGCTACAGCTGTGGTGACTTAGCCACCCCATTTCTGAAGATAGTACAACTTCGGACACAACTAAGCAGACTTAGTTAATCTTTGTCTTAAGCTAGTTGAACTTCGGACACGTCTGCGCATATTTAGTTGATCTTTGTCTGAAGCTAGCTGAACTTCGGACACGTCTGTGCAGATTTAGTTAATCTTTGTCCGAAGCTAGCTGAATTTCGAACACGTCTGCGCAGATTTAGCTGTTCATTGTCCGAAGCTAGCTGAATTTCGGACATGTCTGCGCAGATTTAGTTAATCTTTGTCTGAAGCTAGTTGAACTTCGGACACGTCTGTGCAGATTTAGTTAATCTTTGTCCGAAGCTAGCACAACTTCGGACACGACTAAGCAGATTTAGCTAATCTTTGTCCGAAGCTAGCTGAACTTCGGACACGTCTGCGCATATTTAGTTGATCTTTGTCTGAAGCTAGTTGAACTTCGGACACGTCTGCGCATATTTAGTTAATCTTTGTCTGAAGCTAGCACAACTTCGGACAAAGTCGCTTAATTTAGCCATTTTTTGTCTGAAGTTACCTCAACTTCGGACACGACTAAGGAGATTTAGCTAATCATTGTCCGAAGCTAGCTGAACTTCGGACACGTCTGCGCATATTTAGCTAATCATTGTCCGAAGATAGCTGAACTTCGGACACATCTGCGCAGATTTAGCTATTATTTGTCTGAAGCTAGCACAACTTCGGACAAAGTCGCTTAATTTAGCCATTTTTTGTCTGAAGTTACCTCAACTTCGGACACGACTAAGGAGATTTAGCTAATCATTGTCCGAAGATAGCTGAACTTCGGACACGTCTGCGCAGATTTAGTTAATCTTTGTCTGAAGCTAGTTGAACTTCGGACACGTCTGCGCATATTTAGTTAATCTTTGTCTGAAGCTAGTTGAACTTCGGACACGTCTGCGCAGATTTAGTTGATCTTTGTCTGAAGCTAGTTGAACTTCGGACACGTCTGTGCAGATTTAGTTAATCTTTGTCCGAAGCTAGCTGAATTTCGAACACGTCTTCGCAGATTTAG
>NZ_JCAXEW010000024.1:0-79802 GCF_059759275.1 Ferdinandcohnia sp. GQ5 | reverse complement strand
GAGGTAATTTTAGAAATGCCGGGGTGGCGGAACTGGCAGACGCACAGGACTTAAAATCCTGCGGTAGGTGACTACCGTACCGGTTCGATTCCGGTCCTCGGCACCATCTAATAAAATAAAAAAAATGCGCCCGTAGCTCAATTGGATAGAGCGTCTGACTACGGATCAGAAGGTTATGGGTTCGACTCCTATCGGGCGCGCCATTTTACGGGAAGTAGCTCAGCTTGGTAGAGCACTTGGTTTGGGACCAAGGGGTCGCAGGTTCGAATCCTGTCTTCCCGACCATTAACAAAATTGGGGCCTTAGCTCAGCTGGGAGAGCGCCTGCTTTGCACGCAGGAGGTCAGCGGTTCGATCCCGCTAGGCTCCACCATTAGAATTTTAAATAATTACTTTAATTATGGCGGTGTAGCTCAGCTGGCTAGAGCGTACGGTTCATACCCGTGAGGTCGGGGGTTCGATCCCCTCCGCCGCTACCATTTAAATTAAAAAAATCTAGGACCTTTAGCTCAGCTGGTTAGAGCAGACGGCTCATAACCGTCCGGTCGTAGGTTCGAGTCCTACAAGGTCCACCATTTACAACCTTATATATGTGGAGGAATACCCAAGTCCGGCTGAAGGGATCGGTCTTGAAAACCGACAGGGGTGTTAAAGCCCGCGGGGGTTCGAATCCCTCTTCCTCCGCCATATTTTTTAACAAATATATGGTGTAAGAAAGTCATATATTATAAACCTTCTATATATCGCTGGGTGGAGCAACGAGCGTTGCATCATCGATTTACTGCGAGTTGTCCCGACGGACATGCTTCAAGAATAAGCTTGAAGAGGAAGGGACAGTCATTTACTTGCATAGCGCATAACATAAACTTTATAAATTCTATTATCGCGGGGTGGAGCAGTCTGGTAGCTCGTCGGGCTCATAACCCGAAGGTCGTAGGTTCAAATCCTGCCCCCGCAACCAAAAAAAGTGTTGACAAGCACAAGAAGTTATAGTAAAATAATTTTTGTTGTTAAAAATGGTCCCGTGGTGTAGCGACGAGCAAACCATCGTCGAATATCTACGAGTTGTCCCGACGGACAATGCTCCTCGAATAAACTATTAGAGGAAGGGACAGTTATTCCACAATAATTAGCGCATTAAATAACTTTTTTAATCTTAAATGGTCCCGTGGTGTAGCGGTTAACATGCCTGCCTGTCACGCAGGAGATCGCCGGTTCGATCCCGGTCGGGACCGCCATATTTTGTGGCTCAGTAGCTCAGTCGGTAGAGCAAAGGACTGAAAATCCTTGTGTCGGCGGTTCGATTCCGTCCTGAGCCACCTTTCTAATTTTATAAACTTTAATGGCGGCTGTGGCGAAGTGGTTAACGCATCGGATTGTGGTTCCGACATTCGTGGGTTCGATTCCCATCAGCCGCCCCATATAAAAAATGCGGGTGTAGTTTAATGGTAAAACCTCAGCCACGAGCAAAGCTTCCTAGAATATGCTACGAGTTGTCTCGACGCATTTACTTCTTGAATAAGCTAGCAGAGGAAGAGGCATGTAAGGCCCGAAAGTCGTATCGCTTTGATTTATAAAATTAACAATTAATATGCGGGTGTAGTTTAATGGTAAAACCTCAGCCTTCCAAGCTGATGTCGTGAGTTCGATTCTCATCACCCGCTCCAATTTATACAATGGGCCTATAGCTCAGCTGGTTAGAGCGCACGCCTGATAAGCGTGAGGTCGATGGTTCGAGTCCATTTAGGCCCACCATATATAATTATTCCGCAGTAGCTCAGTGGTAGAGCTATCGGCTGTTAACCGATCGGTCGTAGGTTCGAATCCTACCTGCGGAGCCATTTTTGGGGAAGTACTCAAGTGGCTGAAGAGGCGCCCCTGCTAAGGGTGTAGGTCGCGTAAGCGGCGCGAGGGTTCAAATCCCTCCTTCTCCGCCATGTCGAATCATATAAATACTTTTTTCTGGCCCGTTGGTCAAGCGGTTAAGACACCGCCCTTTCACGGCGGTAACACGGGTTCGAATCCCGTACGGGTCATCAAACGTTATGAGAATTTCTCATGGCGTTTTTTTATTTTACTAGATTTCTAGTTTCTAATTTTTTACGGTTACAAAAAGAAAAACACCTGTTGCCAGGTGCTTAATCTTGAGAAATGATATCATCTTCTATTTTCTTTGCGGGGTTGTCTAAATCTACATCTGAGAAGATTCCGGGTGATATTCCACGGAACATGTCAAATGCTAGAATTTTATCATCTGGGGCATCAAATAGTGGAGCATCGGGTTTTTTATTAACGTCTTCTTTACGTTTCATCTTCCACACCTCCATTTATTATCCTCCCAGTTATACTTATATTTATTCTATCTGTTATCACCGTTTAATAAATTTCCGATTCCTCCTAGAATACTTCCTTCACCTGTGCTTCCCCCATTTCTAGGTGCACTTGCGAAGATACGGTCTGCCATACGGCTAAATGGCAATGATTGTACCCAAACTGTTCCAGGGCCACGTACAGTTGCGTAGAATAAACCTTCACCACCAAAGAAAGCTGTTTTTATTTTCCCTACATATTCGATATTGTAATCTACTTCCTTCGTCATCCCAACTAAGCAGCCTGTGTCTATTCGAAGGATTTCACCAGGTTGGAGTTCTTTTTTATGTATGGTTCCACCTGCGTGTAAAAAGGCTAATCCATCTCCTTCTAATTTTTGCATGATGAAGCCCTCTCCACCGAAGAAACCAGTACCTAATTTGCGTTGGAAGTCTATTCCGACTGATACTCCTTTTGCTGCACATAAAAAAGAATCTTTTTGACAAATCACTTTTCCACCTAGCATGCTTAAATCAACCGGGATGATTTTTCCAGGATATGGGGCAGCAAACGAAACATGTTTTTTGCCCATATGGCTATTGGTAAAAACCGTCATAAAAAGACTCTCACCAGTAAGGACTCTTTTACCTGCACCAAACAGTTTACCTAATAAACCTCCACCTCCAGATTCTGAACCATCACCGAATATGGTTTCCATCGAGATTCCATCTTCCATCATCATCATGGCTCCTGCTTCCGCAATAACACTTTCACTCGGATCTAGCTCGATTTCAACAAATTGCATGTCATCTCCATATAGTTTGTATTCAATCTCATGAGCGTTCATTATACTCTTCCTTTCATTAAAAATGATATATAGAAATAATTCGTCATTTGCTTAGTATCTTCCTTTAAGCTTTTCACTAAGTATGAAAATAATGTCAGTCTATTGGAGATTTCAATGACAAAATGAAAATGAGATATTATAATATATTTAGAATTTTCTTGAAATAATTCGTCTAAGGAGGAGTTTATGAGTTCAGAAGTCGCAGTAAAAAGACGTATTTGGCCCAGAAAGAAAAGATGGAGGGTTATTTTAGTATCAGGATTTATAATCATCCTCCTGCTTGTCGCAAGTATTTTGGCAGGCTATTTATTTTTGAGAAAGAGTTTACCAGAAATTGAAGGTACAATTAATGTTGCTGGTATTACTGATGAGGTTGAAGTAATTCGTGATCAAAATGGGGTTCCCCATATAAGTGCTAAAAACACTCACGATCTGTATTTTGCACAAGGATATGTAACGGCTCAGGACAGGTTATTTCAAATGGATCTAAGCCGTAGACAGGCATCAGGAGAGCTCAGTGAGGTAATTGGTAGTTCCCTAATTGAACAGGATAAATATTATAGAACTCTTGGCTTACGAAGAGCAGCTAAAATCTCGTACGATGGATACTCGACAGAAGCGAAAGGTGTCTTACAATCTTATGCAGATGGCGTAAATGCTTTTATTAAGGAAGCAAAGGAGAAGAAAACATTACCCGTCGAATTTACTCTTGCCGGATATGAACCAACGGAGTGGAGTCCTATAGACTCACTCACGATAGGTAAGTATATGGCTTACGATTTAGGAGGCCATTATAAAGGTCAAGCCTTTCGTTATTACATGGCACAGCATGTGTCAGAAGAAAAACTACTTGAATTATTTCCTACATATCCTGAAGATGGGGCAACAGTTCTTCAAGTAATGAAAGAAAATCCTATTGATATTTCCAAAAGTATTGCACAGGCTCCTTTCCCAAATGAATTTAATGGGAGTAATAACTGGGTGGTTAGTGGAGAAAAATCTGAGTCAGGTATGCCGATTCTAGCGGATGATCCTCATTTAGCATTGGCGACTCCGTCGATTTGGTATGAAACGCATTTACAAAATAATGAAGTAAACGTAAGTGGTGTCATTTTTGCAGGTGTCCCAGGAATTATATTAGGACGTAATGAACATATCGCCTGGGGAGTTACCAATGTAGGTCCAGATGTCCAGGATTTATATATTGAAAAAAGAAATCCTGAAAATCCAAATCAGTTCGAGTATATGGGGAAGTGGGAGGATGCAAGAATTATTGATGAACCAATAAAAGTGAAGGATGGAGAAACAATTCCTTATCAAGTTCAGGTAACAAGGCATGGTCCCATTATTTCAGAATTCACTCATGACCACAAGGAAGAAACTGCTTTAGCTTTAAGATGGACAGCTCTCGATCCTTCGACTGAACTTGAAGCGGTGTTGATGTTTAACAGGCGAAGAGTTGGGATGAATTTAAAGAAGCTCTTACATATTTTCATACCCCTGCTCAAAATTTTGTTTTTGCAGCTACGGATGGAACCATTGCTTATCGAGCAAATGGGTTAATTCCTATTCGAAAAAAGGGAGATAGTTCGATACCTGTACCAGGTTGGACGGATGAATATGAGTGGGAGGGTTTTATTCCATGGGATGAACTTCCAACAATTGTGAACCCGGAGGAGGGGTTTATTTCTACGGCAAATAATAGAATTGTAACAGATGATTATCCATACCATATTACGAATACTTGGGCATAGCCATATCGTCAACAACGTATACGGGATGTTTTAACGAGTAAGAAGAAACTTTCGGTTGATGATATGCTTCAACTACAGTTTGACCAACATAATTTGCAGGCGGAGGAATTTGTACCGATTTTTCTTGATGTATTAACAAGCAATAAAGAAAAGCTAAGAGATATTGATAAAGAAGTCTTAAAGCGGTTTGAAGGATGGGACTTTGTAGATCGAAGAGAAGATGGAGAGCCTTTAGTCTTTCATAAATGGATGGAGGAATTCGCGAATGTTTTGTTTGAAGAATCCATTCCAATTGAAATTGATAACTTGTTTGAAGGTAAATCCCAAATTGTTGACCAAATGATTAGAAATGCTGCCAAAGGGGATGAAGGTGTATGGTTGAGTGAAGCTGGTGGTTTAGAGCAGGTAACTCTAGAGTCATTCAAGCGAGCTGTTGATTTTGCTGTCAAACAACAAGGGAAGCATCCGGGTAAATGGAAATGGGGTGAATTTCATAGGGTTCCTTTTAATCATCCGTTGTCGGCAATTTCTCCGTTAAACTATCTTTTTAATCATAATGAATTTGTTCCAATGGGTGGTAGTGGAGTATCGGTAGCTGCTGCAAGTTTCAATAGAAAATCAGGAGCTATAACACATGGAGCTGCATGGCGTTCCGTAATTGACCTATCAAACATGAAACAAAGCTATAATGTGGTAGGTCCAGGGCAATCTGGTCATGTTTTGAGCAAATTCTATCATGATCAAATTTCAGATTGGACAACAGGAAAATATCATATCACTCATACTTACAAAGAGAACTATATAATAAATAGTTATAGATTACTTTTACAACCAATAAAATAAAAAAGTAAAGCAGTGGGGAATTTTCCACTGCTTTTAACCTTAATCCTGAGCTTCATCCTCTGTATAAGGTTCTTTTTCATAGGGAGGAAGGTCACCGAACATGGTCATGATTCCTTCTTCATCTAATACTTCCTCATATCGTTCATGCTGGTTGTTTGGATAGATGATTATTTCTTTCCCTTCAATATCTGTTGCAACAAAGTTTTCGTAGTCCTCTACATAACCTACATTTTCATCTGATTCAAGGAATACTTCATTATAACTATCAACTGGATCTGCAAGATCAGAAGGTGATTCAGATGTTCCATACTTAGCAACATCTTGCCATGAATCTTCAGCATCAAAGGATACATTATCTTCCTCATCAACAAACTTTCCAAACGGTGGCATTAGTACCCCTTCCTCAATCGGCCGATTATGAGAAACGACTTGGGTCGGGCTGTGCTCAACACAATAGGTTGTGGTAGGAATTGCTTCTAATCGATCAACAGGTATTTCCTTACCGCATTTTTCACATTTCCCGTATCTTCCTTCAGCAATTGCCTGTAAGGCGTAGTCAATGTCCTTTAGTTCTTTTTCAATATGCTCATTAAGTGCAATGTCTTTTTCACGTTCATATAGCTCAGTTCCTTCATCCCCTGGATGGTTATCGTAAGAAGAGAGTTCCCCTACCGACCCATGGAAATGACCGCGTTCTAAATCAAAATGATCGCTATCCGTTAATTGTTCTTCAACCTCTTTTTTTGCGTTTATCAACTGTGAACGGAAGGTTGATAATTGCTCATTTGATAACATGAAAAGCACTCCTTCCATAATGATTTCGTAACGAATCTTGTTATGTATTATTTACATAAACACGAAAATCATAAATGTAAAAAAGTGCTTGTATGAAAGAAGGCAAAAGAAAAAACACGATCGCAAAAAAATCGTGTTTTTAAAAGAAGTAACCAATAAAGATTCCAATTGATAATAAGAAACCAAAAAATGTATTTGTTTGGGCGGTTGCTTTCATTGCTGGCATCATTTGGATTGGCTCTGATTTTCCAATAAATCCAATTATCGCTTGAATAGCTTTTGGAACACTCACCAATACAAGTAGGCTCCACCAAGATGCTATTCCCATAAATGACAAAGCAATAATCCAAACATATGAAATAACAAACAATACCGCTAAGAACTTAATCGCATTTTCTCTTCCTAATAAAATCGGTAAGGTGCGACGTCCGTTCTGTTTGTCACCATCCAAATCACGAATATTGTTTGACATATTAATGGCACCAACAAGAATCATAATTGGAATTGAAATTAAAATACTTGTTGAAGTAACCGTACCCGTTTGGATGAAAAACGATATTAAAATAATGATCATACCCATAAAGAAACCAGCTGCAAGCTCTCCAAAAGGTGTTGATGAAATTGGGAATGGGCCGCCAGTATAAAGATAACCAACAGACATACAAATAGTCCCTACTAACGCTAGCCACCAGCTACTATTCATACAAATATAAACACCTAAAAGTGTAGCAATCCCCATAAAGGAAAAAGCCAAGTTTAAGATCACTTTTGGCTTGACTCCATCTCTAACAATTGTCCCACCAATACCGACTGATTCAGCGGTATCTAGACCGCGTTTATAATCAAAATACTCATTAATCATATTAGTAGCTGCTTGAATGAGAAGACAAGCAAGTAACATTATTAAGAATAGTGCCATGTTGATAGAAGTATCTGAAAGTGCAAGAACTGTACCTAGGATAACTGGAACAAAGGATGCTGTTAGTGTATGTGGACGCATAAGTCTCCACCATACTTGAAACCCATTTGAAGGCTTTTTAGATAGCTTCTGATTTGACTGAAGTCCTGTATGCATTAAACTTCTCCTCTCCGTCATATCATGTATATCCAAAGTTCAGTTTAGTGAATTGGGCAAGTACTGTCAATGGTTTAATGTAACAAAAAAGTCATAATCATTCTTACCATGATTTAATCCCCAGACTAACATATCGTACAAAACGTAATAATAAGGAAGTAAGTGGTCATTGTACGGTTACATATGGTAGAATCAAGTTTGTTGACAACTATTCATAAAGAGGTATATTGTAGCACTTGATTCATTAACCCAAAAGTATCGGGATTATAATACTAAGGGTACATACGTGTTAATGATATACTATAATCAAATACTATTTCTAAAGAAAAATTTATTACAGGAAACACTTCGGGGGGATATAAGTTGGTCATGATACAACAAAAAGGATTGAAAGATTACATAGAGAAAGGAATGTTTCGTTCAAAGGAGCTTTCAAAGCCGATACTTGTAAGTCAGGTTAGAGAGATTGAGAACATAGACCCCCTATTGTTCTTTTCTACTGGGAAAAAAGAAACTTTTAAAACGCGATGTTTCTGGTCCAATCCAACAAATGATACGGTAATAGTTGGACTTGGAGAAGCTTATACCATTAGCGATAATGAGTCTACAGAACGTTTTGTTGTAATAGAAGAGGAGTGGAAAAAACTCGTTCACAACGCAATTATAGTGGATGACTTTGCACCATATTCTACAGGTCCAATAATAATGGGAGGTTTTTCATTCGATCCATTAAAAAAGAGAACAGATCTGTGGGATCATTTTGATGATGCAAAATTTGTTTTGCCTGCGTTTATGCTTTCAATCTATAAAGGAAGTACTTATTTAACTACAAATATAATATGTGAATCTACAGGTACAACATTTGTTGAATCTGATATAGAACAATTAGAAGAACAGCTTGAGGGAAATCACAAAGAGCTCATAAACACTTCTTTTACAAAAGAAGAAGTCCAACCAAAGGAATGGATGGAATCTGTTCGAAATGCAACTAAAAAGGTACAATCCGGCGAGGTTGAAAAGGTTGTACTAGCAAGAGAAATTAAACTACATTTTGATAAGCCAATTGAAACGGATGCCATTTTAGCACGTTTAAAAGAAGAACAACCAATGAGTTATTTATTTGCAATCGAGTATGGCGATTCATGTTTTATTGGAGCTTCACCAGAGCGTCTTATAAAGAAAAAAGGTGGAGAATTTTTAACAACTTGCTTAGCAGGTTCGATACGACGTGGTAAAACTCCTTCTGAAGACGAACAATTGGCAAATGAATTACTTAGTGACCGGAAAAATCTATACGAACATGATGTGGTTGTACAAATGATTAAAAATGCGATGAAAGAATCTTGTATACGCATTTCTTCACCAACACAACCTGATATCTTAAAAATGCGAGATATTCAACATTTATACACACCTGTAAGAGGGGTAGCAAAAGAAAATGTATCATTACTTACTGTTGTAGATCGACTACATCCAACTCCAGCGCTTGGAGGACAACCTAAACAAAAAGCATATGAAATAATTCGTGAGCTTGAGATTCTTGACCGTGGTTGGTATGGAAGCCCAGTTGGTTGGTTAGATACAAAAGATAATGGAGAATTTGCCGTTGCCATTCGTTCTGGATTAATAAATAGCAACAATGTATCCTTATTTGCTGGATGTGGAATTGTAGGCGATTCAGAACCAGAAAGTGAATATACAGAAACAATGATTAAGTTTAGACCGATGCTATCCGCACTAGGAGGCTTAGACAATGAATAATGAAGCATTAACTCGGTATGTAGCATCATTTGTTGATGAATTAGTCCAAGTGGGTGTCACAGAGGCCATTGTGAGCCCCGGCTCCCGCTCTACCCCGATGGCAATATTAATGGCTGAACATCCTGATATGAATGTTACAATCAATATTGATGAACGATCATCCGCTTTTTATGCGCTTGGTGTAGCTAAAGCAACTAAAAAGCCTGTAGCGATACTTTGTACTTCTGGGACTGCAGCAGCCAATTATTTTCCGGCTATTGTGGAGGCCTATTATTCAAGAGTACCGCTTATTGTCCTGACAGCGGACCGACCACATGAATTGCGCGATGTTGGTGCACCGCAAGCTATAGATCAGAACCAGTTATATGGGAACCATGCGAAATGGTTTGTAGAAATGGCTCTACCTGAAGATTCCGCTCAAATGTTGGCTTATGTCAGAACTATGGCAGGAAGAGCAGCGGGTACAGCACAATCAGCTCCCGCAGGACCTGTCCATCTAAACTTCCCTTTTCGTGAGCCGCTGGTTCCAAACCTCGATCTTGATTATTTATGGGGTTCAAGGAACATTGCTAAAAAAAATGTAAACGTCGTTGTTGGTAAACCGACAATGGACGAGGAACAAGCTCAGTTGATAAGTGATGTAGTCAGTGAAAAACTGAGAGGGATTATTGTTTGTGGTTCACATGATAATTCTGAGTTTGGACATGCTGTAGCTAATCTAGCAGAAACTCTTCAATTTCCAATACTTGCTGACCCACTATCCCAACTGAGAAGTGGAACACACTCTAAATCATACATAATTGATGGGTATGATGCTTTTTTACGAAACGAAGAGTTCGGAGAAGCTTTCTCACCAGACATCATTATTCGTTTTGGAGCAATGCCCGTTTCTAAGTCACTTCTGCAGTATATTCAAAAACAAAAAAGCACGCCACAAATCATTGTGGATGGGGACGGTGGATGGAGAGATCCTACTTTATCAGCAACCGATATGGTTTACTGTGATGAAATAGAGTTCTGTCATTCGATTACGAAACGAATTCAGAAACGTAGTAATAATGGTTGGATAAGCTCTTGGATTAAAATAAATGATATAGTGAAAGAGAATATCAACGCAGTATACCAGGAAGAAACCTTATTTGAAGGGAAGGTATTTACTGAACTTCAAGAAATCCTGCCGAATGGTTCTACTTTATTTGTTGGAAACAGTATGCCAATCAGAGACCTTGACACTTTCTTTACGAATAATGAAAAGTCAATTCATGTACTAGGAAATCGAGGAGCCAATGGAATTGATGGACTTGTTTCTACGGCGATGGGCATTAGTTCGCAAAAAGAGCATACTGTTTTAGTAATTGGGGATCTTTCTTTCTATCATGATTTAAATGGATTATTAGCAGCAAAACATCATCATTTAAATAATACGATTGTGTTAATTAACAATGACGGTGGCGGAATATTTTCTTTCTTGCCACAATCACAGGAAGAAAAGCACTTTGAAACACTGTTTGGTACGCCAATCGGGCTTAATTATGAACATGCCGTAAAAATGTATGGCGGGAAATTTACTAGTGTTGAGAATTGGGCGGAATTCCGAAAAGCCATATCTGCTTCATTAAATGGGAATGGTCTTCATGTTGTAGAAGTAAAAACGGACCGCCAAGAAAATGTCATGATTCATCGAAAAATGTGGAATAATGTTTCCCAGGAAATAAAAGACGTTCTCAAAAAGGAACAATAACTATGTTTATTTCATCAAACGGGGTTACTTATCATGTGCAGGTGATGGGAGAAGGGGAACCGATAGTTTTCCTTCATGGTTTTACAGGTAATATAGCAACCTGGAGTAATGCCACCGAGACACTTCGTTACAGTTATCAATGTATTTTTATTGATATAATCGGACATGGAGAGACAGATAGTCCTGATGACTCATCAAGATATCATATAGAAACTGTTGCAAAAGATATCATTCATATTCTTGATGTCTTAGCTATCCCCAGAACTAATATAGTTGGCTACTCCATGGGAGGAAGGCTAGCATTGGCTATCTCTATTCTTTTTTCAACTAGAATAATTAGACTTGTTCTAGAGAGCAGTTCTCCAGGGTTAAGAACAGTGGAAGAAAGAGTTGCCCGCAGAAAATCAGATGAGAAACTGGCTAATCGGATTAACCAAGAGGGAGTCCAAGGTTTTGTTGATTATTGGGAGAAGATCCCTTTGTTCTCTTCGCAACAGGCCCTAACGAAAGATATTCAACAAGAAATACGCCAACAACGTCTTAACAATAATCCAGTCGGTTTAGTTAATAGTCTTAAAGGAATGGGGACTGGTTCACAACCCTCATACTGGGATAGACTAAATGAGCTAAACCTACCCACTTTATTACTTTGTGGAGAGCTTGACCAAAAGTTTTGCAGGATAGCAGAAGAGATGAGCTTAAGCATTCAAAATGCAAAAGTGGAGAAAATAGTAGAGACTGGACATGCAATTCATGTGGAACAACCATATTTTTTTGGTAAAATAATAAATGAGTTTGTTTCTGATCATTTTTCTCATTGATCAAAATTATATACAAACCTATACATAAAAGTGCGTGTTCAAAAAGGTGATAAAAAGGACCACGTCGACGAAGGCGCCATGTCCTGTGGCGACGCCGACGCTAGCACATCCTGTGCGTCGAAAGTTCGAGGCAGTGCAGCTTTAAGTAGCAGAGCGTATGCTGTTAATACGTGAGCAGATGATTTTGCACGCCGGAAAAGTAGTTTTCTTTTTACAAGGAACTGAAAAGAAAGCCAACGAAGAAATTCGATGTGTCATTTTTACCGGACATTTTTGAACATCCTTAAAAGGAGGACAAGCTAATGGCTGCAGTTGAATGGGTTGCAGAACGTAAGTATGATGAAATTTTATATGAAACATATAATGGTATTGCAAAGATCACCATTAACAGACCACATGTTAGAAATGCATTTACGCCGAAAACAGTGGCAGAAATGATTGATGCTTTTGCTTATGCCAGAGATGATTCAAACATTGGTGTTATTGTTCTAGCTGGTGCGGGAGATGAAGCATTCTGTTCTGGTGGAGATCAGAAGGTTCGAGGGCATGGTGGATATGTTGGAGACGACCAAATACCACGATTAAATGTTCTTGATTTACAACGTTTAATCCGTGTAATTCCAAAGCCAGTAATCGCTATGGTATCTGGTTATGCAATCGGTGGAGGACATGTACTGCATGTTGTATGTGACTTGACTATTGCAGCGGATAACGCTATTTTTGGACAAACTGGTCCGAAGGTTGGAAGCTTTGATGCAGGTTATGGTTCTGGATATCTTGCACGCATCATTGGTCATAAAAAGGCACGTGAAATTTGGTTCCTCTGCCGTCAATATAATGCTCAAGAGGCATTAGACATGGGTCTTGTGAACACAGTTGTTCCATTAGAGCAACTTGAAGAAGAAACAATTAAGTGGTGTGAAGAAATTCTTGAAAAGAGTCCAACAGCTCTTCGTTTCTTAAAAGCAGCAATGAATGCTGATACAGATGGCTTAGCAGGTCTACAACAAATGGCTGGCGATGCTACTCTTCTATACTACACAACAGATGAAGCGAAGGAAGGCCGTGACGCATTTAAAGAAAAGCGCATGCCAGACTTTAAGCAATTCCCTCGTTTCCCTTAATGTTCAGTTCTCAGCTTGATGAAAACCTCATCAAGCTGTTTTTGCATTTTTATTACAAACATAAGAGGATTTGAAAAAAATGAATTCAACAGAAATACCAAATTGGCTGAAACAGCGAGCGTTTTTAACGCCAAATCGAATTGCTATAAAAACTGAAAATAAAGAGATATCATTTTTGACTTTACATAAAAATGTGCTGAAAAGGGCTAACCAACTCACATATGCAGGAGTACAAAAGGAAGACGTTGTGGCTGTTCTTCTTGGAAACAATGTTGAAATGGTTGAAGTGATTCATGCACTGAAATATATTGGGGCAGTTACAGTCCTATTGAATATAAAATTAACAAGTAGTGAGCTAGAATTTCAATTGAGTGATGCTGGAACAAAAATGCTGCTAACGCAAGAGCCTTATCTTGAGAAAGTAGCTCATCTAAATATTAAAAACATATCATTAAATGAACTTCATGAGCTTCCTGAGAAAGACTGTAAGATTCAAGAGTATTTCTCTTTAGAACAGGCTGATACAATTATGTACACATCGGGAACGACTGGAAAACCAAAGGGCGTTATTCATACATATGGAAACCATTGGTGGAGTGCGATTGGCTCGAGTTTAAATTTAGGACTGCACCAGGATGATTGCTGGTTACTTACTGTTCCGATGTTTCATATTAGTGGGTTATCAATTTTGTATCGAAGTGTCATTTACGGAATACCAGCTGTGATTCACGAAAAATTCGATCCGAAAAAAGCAAATGATGCTATTAAGTATCAAGGTGTTACCATCATGTCGGCAGTGAGTGTCATGCTAACAAGGATGATTAAAGAATTAGGGGATGAGCGCTACCCTGATCAGTTTAGATGTATGCTTCTTGGAGGTGGACCTGCACCAAAACCTTTATTAGAGGATTGTATTGCACATAATATTCCTGTTTTCCAGACTTATGGTCTGACTGAAACAGCATCACAGGTTGTTACGCTAGCACCTGAGTATAGTATTTCTAAGTTAGGTTCAGCAGGTAAACCACTTTTTCCAGTGCAAATCAAAATTGATAATAATGGTACACCTACACGTCCAAATGAAGTAGGAGAGATCGTTGTAAAAGCACCCAACGTGACAAAAGGCTATTTAAATCGAATTGATGCTACGATGACTTCAATAGTCGATGGCTGGCTATATACCGGTGACATTGGATACTTAGATGAGGAAGGGTTCTTATTTGTGTTAGATCGCCGGTCTGATTTAATTATTTCAGGCGGAGAAAATATTTATCCTGCTGAACTTGAGGCGGTTCTGTTGTCACACCCTAACATTTTAGAAGCGGGTGTTACAGGAGTGGATGATGAAAAGTGGGGACAGGCGCCTGCTGCTTTCGTCATAAAAGAAGAAGGAAGTAACCTACATGAAAATGAAATCATTGCTTTTTGCCATGAACAACTTGCTCGTTATAAAGTTCCAAAATCAATCTATTTTGTTGATGCCCTACCAAGAAATGCATCCAATAAACTTATGAGAAGAAAATTAATTGATTTAATAAAGGATGAGAAAAATGATTAAGGTGAAAAAGGTAACCCTCCATCTCATAGAACAAAGTTTGCTCTCACCGTTTGTAACAAGTATGGGAAAGGTTGATACAAGAGAGAGTATTCTTGTTGAAATGGAGGATGTAGAAGGTGTCGTTGGTTGGGGAGAAGTCGTTGCCTTTTCATCACCTTGGTATACAGAAGAGACGATTAAAACTAGTTGGCATATACTTGTCGATTATCTAGTCCCGCAAATTTTAAAAGAAGAGGTTGAGCATCCTCAGCAACTGCAGGAATGTTTTAAATTTGTAAAAAGAAATAATATGGCGAAAGCTAGCATCGACATGGCTATGTGGGACTTATATTCAAAAAAACAAGGAATTTCTCTTTCTAAAGCGATCGGCGGAACAAGGGATTCTATAGATTCGGGAGTAGTTGTAAGTATTAATTCAATTGAGGATGTATTACATAAAATTCAGGAGCATGTGAATACAGGCTATAAACGGGTAAAAATAAAAATTAAGCCTGGACAAGACTATGAGCTTCTAAAAGAAATTAGACGGGAATTTCCTAACCTCCCTCTAATGGTGGATGCGAATTCGGCATATTGTTTAGCGGATACTGACAAACTTAAAGCATTAGATGAGTTTAAGTTGTTGATGGTTGAACAGCCATTAGCGGAGGATGATATTTTTGATCACGCAAAGCTACAAGAAATACTTTCAACACCTATATGTTTGGATGAAAGCATTACATCAGCAGAGGATGCCCGTAAGGCAATTGAAATGGGGAGCTGCCGAGTGATGAATATCAAAATTGGGAGAGTGGGTGGAATCACTGAGTCAATTAAAATCCATGATATTTGTGAGTCCCATCAAATCCCCGTCTGGTGTGGAGGGATGCTTGAAACCGGAATTTCAAGAGCACATAATATTGCTTTAGCTAGCCTACCAAACTTCACAATTCCTGGTGATATTTCTGCGTCCTCAAGATATTGGTCAAGAGATGTCATTATTCCGGAAGTTACTGTAGAAAACGGCCGAATTGCCGTTCCAGATGAACCAGGAATTGGATATAAGGTAGATTACGAATGGATTCAGCATATCACGAAAGAGAAAAAGGTAATGCAATGTTAACTTTATTCAGCTCGGGTTGGACCCAGCTGAATAAGTTAGATAAATAGCAGTAAACTTAACGCCATAACAGCCATACCTGCAATTAATCCATAAATGGATAAATGTCCACTATCATAACGTTTAGAAGCAGGAAGTAATTCATCAAGAGAAATAAACACCATAATTCCTGCTACCGCAGCGAAGATTATCCCAAACATGATATCATTTAAAAATGGCATCAGAATTAAGAAAGCAACAACGGCCCCAACAGGTTCAGCCAAACCGGAAAGAAACGAGAGCTTAAAGGCTCTTTTTTTATCTCCTGTTGCAAAATAGACCGGAACAGCAACAGCGATTCCTTCAGGTATATTGTGAATTGCTACTGCTACTGCGATTGCGATACCTAGGCCCGGATCTTGAAGAGCTGAAGTAAAGGTGGCAATACCTTCAGGGAAATTGTGAATGCCAATAGCGAGAGCTGTAAATGTTCCCATTTTTAATAATTTATCTTCTTCTAATTTGGAAGAAGATAAATTCATGTCCTCCACCTTTTTTACCTCATGAGGGTTACTACTCTCAGGGACAAATTTATCAATTAAAGCAATTAAAAACATTCCCCCAAAAAATCCTGCAACTGTCATCCAGTTCCCAAGTTCATTTCCAAGTGCAGACGTTAGTGCAACTTTTGCTTTAACAAAGATCTCAATCATGGACACATAGATCATGACACCTGCTGAGAAACCGAGTGTCCAAGATAGAAATTTGGTATTCGTTCTGGACGTAAAGAGAGCTATTAAGCTTCCTATACCGGTTGCGAGGCCAGCAAATAAAGTTAAACCAAAAGCGAGTAAAAGATTTTCATACATCGCTTATTCTCCTCTCAAGCTTCTAATTTATTTCTGTGTATTTTGTCTTAATGAATAAATGTTTCCTTAGTGCAACTTTTAAAAGTATCATATGTTTATTTTTAAATTTTGTCAATTATTTTATTTTAAAAAATTCGACATGTTATAAGGATTATGCAAATTTGGGAGGATTTGTTTCAGCTATTTAAAAATATAAAAAAGACAGCTGAGTTAATCAGCTGTCATGTTCATATTTCTATAAATCACTTGGTATGAAAGTTTTACAATCTGTTTCGGTTTGTTCTGATGCAGTTTTCCCTGAGTGACTCACAACATAAATCGCATCAGCACTACATTTATTGCCGTTTGCCCAATAATGACAGTTTTTAACTTCACATAATACATCTTGTGCCATTTTACTACACCTCTTTCTTAGGAATGTGGCCTAGCATCCTTTATGTTCTCCAAGTGAAGAAATACAGATAACAAGCAACATATCCCAAGGGTGGTAATTAAATTAGCGCCTTCCGTTTTAAATTGAAAAAGGACTAAATATCAATAACAAATTTAATTACTATGTAAAAATTAAGGAAGTCTTCGAAGTCTTCGGCCAGGGAATGCAAAATCAGTGTAGTTCCTGAAGTCGGAGTATCTTTGGACAAGGAGATGGTAAATCAGTGAAATTGTGTCTGAAGTTGGAGTATTTTCGGACAAGGGGATGGAAAATCAGTACGGTTGTGTCTGAAGTCGGAGTATCTTCGGACAAGGAAACGCAAATTTAGTACGGTTGTGTCTGAAGTTGGAGTATCTTCGGACAAGGGGATGGAAAATCATCGCGATTGTGTCTGAAGTTGAAGTGTCTTCGGACAAGGGGATGGAAAATCAGTACGGTTGTGTCTGAAGTTGAAGTATCTTCGGACAAGAGAATGCAAAATTAGTACGGTTGTGTCTGAAGTCGGAGTATCTTCGGACAAGGAAACGCAAAATCATCGAGGTTGTGTCTGAAGTTGGAGCATGTTCGGACAAGGGAACACAAAATCAGTGAAGTTGTGTCTGAAGTGGAAGTATCTTCGGACAAGGAAACGCAAAATCAACGCGATTGTGTCTGAAGTCGGAGTATCTTCGGACAAGGGAATACAAAATCAAAGCGATTGTGTCTGAAGTCGGAGTATCTTCGGACAAGGAAACGCAAAATCATCGAGGTTGTGTCTGAAGTAGGAGTATCTTCGGACAAGGGAATACAAAATCAAAGCGATTGTGTCTGAAGTCGGAGTATCTTCGGACAAGGGAATACAAAATCAGTGCGGTTGTGTCTGAAGTTGGAGTATCTTCGGACAAGAGAATGCAAAATTAGTATGGTTGTGTCTGAAGTCGGAGTATCTTCGGACAAGGAAACGCAAAATCAACGCGATTGTGTCTGAAGTCGGAGTATCTTCGGACAAGGAAACGCAAAATCAACGCGATTGTGTCTGAAGTTGGAGTATCTTCGGACAAGGGGATGGAAAATCATCGCGATTGTGTCTGAAGTGGAAGTATCTTCGGACAAGGGTATGGAAAATAGGTACGGTTGTGTCTGAAGTAGGAGTACCTTCGGACAAGGGGATGGAAAATCAGCGCGATTGTGTCTAAAGTGGAAGTATCTTCGGACAAGGGAATACAAAATCAGTGCAGTTGTGTCTGAAGTGGAAGTATCTTCGGACAAGGGTATGGAAAATCGGTACGGTTGTGTCTGAAGTAGGAGTACCTTCGGACAAGGGAATACAAAATCAGTGCGGTTGTGTCTGAAGTTGGAGTATCTTCGGACAAGAGAATGCAAAATTAGTATGGTTGTGTCTGAAGTCGGAGTATCTTCGGACAAGGGAATACAAAATCAGTGAAGTTGTGTCCGAAGTAGAAGTATCTTCGGACAAGGGAAAGCAAAATCAACACGGTTGTGTCTGAAGTAGGAGTATCTTCGGACAAGGGAACGCAAAATCAACACGGTTGTTTCTGAAGTTGGAGTATCTTCGGACAGGAGAATGCAAAATCAACACGATTGTGTCTGAAGTAGGAGTATCTTCGGACAAGGAAAAACGCAAAATCATCGCGGTTGTGTCTGAAGTAGGAGTACCTTCGGACAAGGGTATGGAAAATCATCGCGATTGTGTCTGAAGTGGAAGTATCTTCGGACAAGATAATGCAAAATCAGTGAAGTTGTGTCTGAAGTAGAAGTATCTTCGGACAAGATAATGCAAAATTAGTACGGTTGTGTCTGAAGTTGAAGTATCTTCGAACAATGAACGCAAAATCATCGCGATTGTGTCTGAAGTTGAATTATCTTCAGACAAATAAAAGTAAAATCTTATCGGTTATGTATAAAAAAGCGTGAATTCATATGTGAATTCACGCTAAAAATGTCTTGTGATTTACTATTTTGCAGTACACTGAATTGGTAACTATTAAGTTAATTTAAAGCCTTTTTTAATGTAGCTAGATTTTGTGTCATTAAGCTAAAATAATCTTTGTTGTCTTCGATTTCTTTTTCAGTTAATGCCTCCAAATTATGAAGGGTTAAGCTTTTTGTCCCTGTTTCTTTTTGAACGGTTTCTGCGATCTTTGACGATATATTCTGCTCAAATAAAATATATTCAAGATTTTGTTTCTTCACAGATTCAATAATATTTTTCAATTCTTTTTGAGATGGTTCATTGGAAGGGGAAAAGCCAGTAATACTTATTTGCTTTATTCCATAACGAGCTTCCCAGTATCCGTAAGCCGAATGGGCAACTAGAATTTCTTTACGTTTTGCAGAATTGGCCACTTCCATAAATTCTGTGTTTAATTCTTCCAATTGAGCTTTTAATATGTTGAATTTTTCTTCATATACATCTTTATTAGAAGGATTTAACTCAGTTAGAGCATTTTTAATATTTTCAGCAATCTGTATGGAGTAGACTGGATCTAACCATATATGTGGATCAATATCTCCGTGTTGATGATCCTCTTCATCGTGATGGTGAGAATCATCTTCCAAACTCATGAATTCTATTCCAGATCCTGCTTCAATTAATGCGACATCTTCCTTTTTGAGTGTTTTTTTTGCTGAAGCTACAAAAGCCTCAACACCAATCCCAGTGTAAATAAATGCATCAGCACTTGCGATGCTTGTCATGTCCCTAGGAGTGGGTTCAAATGTGTGGGCATCAGCACCCGGCGGATAAACACTATTAACAATGACATCTTCGCCACCTATTTTTTTTGTAAAGTCTGTTAAAGGAAATACGGTTGTATATATCGTAAGCTTTCCTTCTTCATCTGATGATTTATTTTGATCTGCTCCACAAGCTGCTAGTATGCCGATTGCGAGTAAGAGCATGATATATCCTTTGATTTTTTTCATAAACTTTCTCCTCTCAAGTACCCAAAATGGTGCCTGTTTGAAATCCTTTCATATTATATCGTAATTATTCCGATTTGAGAACAAAAAACTTTTTTAAGGGGAACGATGTTCTATTAGTATCTCTGGTAGACACAAGAACTTGTGAGTAATAATAAAAATATTATCTAAAAGGACAAGTTTTTGATAAAATATAATGAAATAAAGAGTGAAGGGTGAAAAGTATGTCACTACTGGATAATATCCTAGAATATAACAAAGAGTTTGTTGAAACCAAAGAATACGAAAAATACCAAACGACAAAGCTTCCAGATAAAAGAATGGTTATTGTAACCTGTATGGATACACGACTCATTGAGCTGCTTCCAAAAGCAATGAACATGAAAAATGGAGATGTGAAAATTTTAAAGGTAGCTGGTGCGGTTGTTTCACATCCTTTTGGTAGTGTAATGAGAAGTATTTTAGTTGCCGTGTATGATTTAAATGCGGACGAGGTTTGTATTGTCGGTCATCATGATTGTGGTATGAGTGCACTAAACTCAGATGCGATTTTACAAAAAATAAAAAACAGAGGGGTTACTCAAGCGAGAATTGATACATTAAAGTACTCTGGAATTGATCTTGATAAATGGTTTAAAGGTTTTAGCAGTGTAGAAGATAGTGTTCGACACAGTGTTGAAATGGTCGAAAACCATCCACTTCTTCCAGTGGAAGTTCCTGTTCATGGTCTTGTTATTAATCCTGAAACTGGTAAACTGGATGTTGTAGTTAACGGGTATAAATAAGATGAAAAGAGGTCATATGGCCTCTTTTTTCATGGTTAGAGGTTAAAGTTACGTTAATATTGGTTATTATGGGTAATGAATGTCATAAAAAAGACACAGGAATAAATGGTCGTTTGTTGTACCATGTAGTTGAGGTGAAAGAAATGAAAAATATAGGTCTTTTTCTCTTTTTGGCTGCAATCATCATGCTTGCAGCATGTAATAATGAGACAGAAAAGAAAAATACGAATACGACAGAATTAGTCCCAATTGCAGTTGATTTAAAGCTCGATCCTGAAAAAATAAATCCAGGTGAAGAAGTAACCTTGCATGCAACTGTAACTCAAGGGGAAGAAACAGTCGAAGATGCAGATGAAGTTCAATTTGAAATTGCGCAAAAAGGCAGTGAAGAAAGCGAATTTCTAGATGGGGAGCATACTTCTGATGGTGAATATACGGCTGTTAAAACGTTTGAACAGGACGGGATTTATTTTGTGACAGCACATGTAACGGCGAGAAGCATGCATACCATGCCAAAGGTTGAAGTGGTAATTGGAAACCCTAGTGTAACAGAAGAGTCAGCAGATGAACCTGCGGAACATGGAGATCACCATGGAAATGAACATCATCATGGAAGTGGAGATGTTTCAATCGACTTCCCACTAGAGACTGAATATCCTGTAGGAAAATCATCTACATTACATGTCTCTTTTGAAGAGTCAGGAGCACCGTTGACAGATGCAAAAGTTCGGTTTGAGGTTTGGAAAGATGGCGCTGAGAAACATGAGTTTATAGATGCAAATGAAACCGAAAATGGTGTCTATCAATCAGATTTTACATTCACTGAATCCGGGAATTATAATATTCAAGTTCACATCGAAAAAGGAGAGATCCACGAGCATCTTGAAAAGACAACAAACGTAAAATAAAAAAAGGAAGGTAGCATTAATGTTTATGCTTACCTTCCTTTTTTTCGGGTACAAAGTCAATCCCGCCTGGGTGGAGTGGATGACATTTTAATATACGTTTTATGGTCAGCCAGCCACCTTTAAATGCACCAAAGCGTTTAATGGCTTCAAGTCCATATTGAGAACAAGTCGGATAAAAGCGACAAGTTGGTGGTTTTAATGGGGATATAAATTTTTGATAGAAACGAATTACACCTATAAATATCGCTTGAAGCAATTTTTTCTACTTCCCTTACTTGGTTTAAGTAACTTATACTATACTATAGGTAGTGGATAAAAGCATCTTTAAAGGTTGTCCAAAAAAGTTACGTGAATATGACACATCGAATTTTTTCCAATTCAAATTAAATAGATGAAAAAAATCGGAATTAGCGTTATGATAGATATAAATGCAGGTACAAAAAGAAGAGTAAAGGACTGAGATGTTCAAGGCGGCGAAGTTTTGAGTACCGCAGCGTATGAAGTTGATACGTGAGGAACAGATAAACATGCCTTAGAAATGTCATTTTCGGTCGACTTTTTGTAATCCTCTAAAAGATATTTAGGGAGTGAAGAGAATGCCATCAGTAGAAAGCTTTGAACTAGATCATTGTGCAGTTAAAGCTCCGTATGTAAGACATTGTGGTGTACACAAGGTAGGTACAGATGGAGTTGTAAATAAGTTTGATATTCGTTTTTGTCAGCCAAATAAACAGGCTATGAAGCCAGACGTTATTCATACACTTGAACATCTATTAGCATTTAACCTTCGTGAGCATTGTGAGAAATATGATCACTTTGATATTATTGATATCTCTCCTATGGGGTGTCAAACAGGTTATTATTTAGTTGTGAGTGGGGAACCAACAGTTTCTGAAATTATTGACCTGTTAGAAGCAACAATGCAAAGTGCTGTAGAAATTACAGAAATCCCTGCAGCAAATGAAACTCAATGTGGTCAAGCGAAGCTTCATGACTTAGAAGGGGCAAAGCGCCTCATGCGTTTTTGGCTAACACAATCAAAAGAAGACCTTCAAAAGGTATTCGGATAATAAAAAGACCTCAGCCACTATGGCTGAGGTTTTATAGTTTTGGTGGAATCCGATGTTTGGTTTCTTGTTCGTATGCATATGCCAATTTTATCAGTGTTGCTTCCGAAAAGGCAGTTCCTGTGAAGGTGATTCCAACTGGTTCTCCTTCGGGTGTATATCCCGCAGGTACTGTTATTGATGGATAACCAGCTTTAGCAGGTATACTTGCTCCAATATTATTAGGGAATACAATTGCATCTAATTGATGCTCATTTAAAACAAAATCAATTCCATTTTCCGTTGAATGATAATGATCATTTTCAAGTGCATCAAGGTATTCTTTTTCTGTTAACGTGCCACTCGTTTTTTCTGCCTCTTCCAAAATAATCTGACCGTACTTTAACATTTTATCTTCATTATCCTTGTTGAATGCAATCAAGTCAGATAAATTTCGAACTTTTACGGAAGGCTCTAAGTTTCGTAAATAAGCATTTAGGTCAACCTTAAATTCATAGGTTAATACATCATAGCTCCACTTGTTTTTGGAAGAAGGAATTTTTACATCTTCAATAACAGTTGCCCCAAGTTCCTCGAGTACCTTTACGGCATTATCCAATACTGCTCGTTTTTCCACGCTAAGGTAGTCAAAATAAACCTCCCTAGCAATTCCAATTCGTGCACCTTTTAGCCCATCCACATCTAAAAATTGGGTAAAATCGGTAGAGGTTAATGTTTTGCCTGTGTAAGTGATTGGGTCACGCTCATCTACTCCTACCATTGCGGTTAATAGGTAAGCAGCATCCTTTACTGTACGTGCCATTGGTCCTGCAGTATCTTGTGTATGAGCAATTGGAATAATTCCAGCGCGGCTTATTAATCCTAAGGTTGGCTTTATGCCGACAAGTGAGTTTTGACTTGAAGGACTTAAAATGGAGCCTGATGTTTCAGTACCAACTGCAACAACTGCAAAATTTGCGGCAATGGCTGAGCCAGAACCAGCGCTTGAGCCTCCAACATCAAATTTACCAGGTCCATATGGATTTAATGTTTGCCCACCTCGGGAGCTATATCCACTAGGCATCCCTTCTGTCATGAAATTCGCCCATTCAGTCATATTAGTTTTGCCTAAAATAATGGCGCCGGCTTCTCTTAAGAGATACGCAACATATGAATCTTCTGAGGCACATGAGTCAGCTAAAGCGAGTGAGCCAGCAGATGTGTGCATCTTATCGTTCGTATCTAGATTATCTTTTAGTAATACTGGTATTCCGTGAAGCGATCCGCGTGGTCCAATTTCTTTACGCTCCGTATCCAGAGCCATTGCGATTTGCATAGCATCTGGATTTAATTCTATGATGGAACGCAGTGATGAGTCATAGTTTGCAATTCTATGTAAATACATAAGTACCAATTGTTTGGCTGTTAATTCTTCTTTTTCAAACTTTTCTTGGATAGAATCAATTGTTGCCTCAATTAACCAATTATTTGAAAGTTCTTGAAGAAGCTTATTTTCCATCAGAATTCTCCTTATTTTCAGGTTGGTTTAAATATGGATTATCCTCTAAATCATCTACTGTATGTTTGTACTTATATGCTTTGGATGTCGTACTAACTGCTAAAAACAAGACAACAAAAACAATAATGATTGAAATAATTAATACTGTAAACATAGCAACCTCCTCTTATTCTCCTTTATTTTAACACGAAAAATGATAGAAGATATTGATATTCCAATTAAATTGAAAAAGTATGAAATTTGTCAAGAAACAAAACCAAAATTTATGTTTCACAGTGTTATAAAGGGGGTATGTTAACAATAAGGAGGAGATATAAATGTCAACACAATTAGTGGAAATGGTAAATAAGCAAGTTGCAAACTGGAGTGTGCTTTACATTAAGCTACATAATTATCATTGGTATGTGAAAGGTTCTAATTTCTTCACCCTTCATGAAAAATTTGAGGAATTGTACAATGAGTCCGCAGTTCATATTGATGAGTTAGCTGAGAGATTATTGGCAATTGGTGGACAACCTGTTGCTACAATGAAAGAGATTCTAGAATTGTCTTCCATTCAGGAAGCAAATGGTAATGAAAATGCCGATGAAATGGTTTCTACTATCTCAAATGATTTTTCTATATTAACGGGAGAATTAAAGGAAGGTATGAAAGTAGCTGGTGATGTGGATGATGAAACTACAGGGGATATGCTCCTTGCAATTCACCAATCACTTGAAAAGCATATTTGGATGCTACAATCCTTTTTAGGAAAATAAAAAATAGTTTGCCCTTCTTTCTTGTAGAAAGAAGGGTTTTGTTATACTTTTTTAGTAGGGGAGGAGAGAAATATGATCGATTTACGAAGTGATACAGTCACAAAGCCAACAGCCGAAATGAGAAAAGCAACTTATGAAGCTGAGGTTGGAGATGATGTCTATCAAGAAGATCCAACAGTAAGAGAGTTAGAACAAACAGCAGCTGATATGCTTGGGAAGGAAGCGGCATTATTTGTGACGAGTGGAACTCAAGGCAATCAAATTGCTGTGCTAACTCATACACGAAAAGGGAATGAAATCATCGTTGAACAAGATTCTCATATTTTTAATTACGAAGGTGCTGCGATATCTGCGTTTGCTGGAGTACAGCCCCGCACAATTAAAGGGGATAGAGGCGCAATGGACCCTAGAGAAGTAGAGTCTGCTATTCAAGAGGATGATGTCCATAACCCTGAAACCGGCTTGATTTGTATTGAAAATACACATAATCGAGCGGGTGGTGCAGTCATCCCACTTGATAATATGGCAGCGATTCATCATGTTGCATCTGCAAATCATATACCTGTTCATTTGGATGGTGCCCGTCTATTCAATGCAGCGGTAGCATTGGGACGACCTGTAAAGGACATTGCGCAATATACGGATACTGTTCAATTTTGTTTATCAAAAGGATTAGGTGCTCCGGTAGGTTCTATCATCGCTGGAAGCGAGGAGTTTATTAAGCAAGCAAGGAAGTGGAGAAAGCGTCTTGGTGGAGGTTTAAGACAGGTTGGGATTATTGCGGCCCCAGGACTTGTTGCACTACGTACGATGGTTGACCGTCTTGCAATCGATCATGAACATGCAAAATTTCTTGCAGAAGGACTAGGGAATACAAAGGGGATCGAAGTCGTAAATCAGATTGACACCAATATCATTTTAGTGGATGTGAGTGAAAGAGGCTTAACCTCTAGTCAATTTGTCGCTTTATTAAAAGAACATGGTGTATTGGTTTCAACATTTGGACCTAAACTTGTCCGATTCGTCACTCATTATGATGTTAATAAAGAGTCTATCGGGGACGCATTAAGGATCGTAAGTAAATTATAATACTGATTTAGGAAGGATTGTCAGAGCGACAATCCTTTTAATGTATATCTCTCAACTCATTAACCGTCATCATTTTTGATTGACCAATTCCATCACGTGCCATTTTTGCTTTAAGGTTTTCTATCATGTAGAAACCAACTAAGTTTCGCAATTCTTGATCAGTTAAATCTCTTAAAAGATCTATCAGATCTTCACGTTCAAATTGTTCAAGCACGGAAAAAGCAATGATGTCCGCATCTTCTTCATCACCTGTTAATTTATCTCTATATAGTTCATAAATTTCGTCAATTATTTTCATAAGTGTTTTCCCCTTTGCATGCTTATTTCACATGTTTTCTTGGAAATTAGTATATGGGGGAATGTCTTAAAAGATACTAATTTTAATGAAATTTAGGCAAAGGCCATAATGAATGTTGAATATTTTTTACACGAGAGGAAAAAGCTAAAATAACGTAAATCACTGTTAGGAGTGACCATAGTGGAACAACAGTCAAAGAAAACCTATTATATTGCTGTAGGGAGTGGGGAAATATCTCAAGTAAAGTCTGGGTCTTCTTGGGAGTATAAAATTGAAGCAACGGACGAGGAAATTCATCAACTGCGAAAGCTTTTTGATTCGAATTATGCAAACGAAGTAGAAGGATTTTTACGTGCACATGTTCCTTTTGTGGAATATCATAATGATTCATCGAATGATAAGTACGACTCAAATATGCTTCAGGTTTTTCAGATGATTTATCGACTTGGAGACCAGGAAGCAAAAGATTTCATACAATCACAAGGCATACTTGATGTTTTAGGTAATATTGATTAAGCCACTTCTACATGAAGCGGCTTGTTTTTATGTTATCATAATAATAAAAACAACGATATTGGAGAATAAAAAAATGATTGTTTTTCAAGACATGTATCATAATGAAGTGAATTTATCGTTTACACCGGATCCTTTTTCAGACCAACCGAAGCATGTGTGGGTTATCTGTCGATATCAGAATCAATGGCTTTTAACAAACCATTCTGAACGAGGACTCGAATTTCCAGGGGGAAAGGTTGAGGAGGGAGAGAATCCTGAAGCTGCAGCGATTCGTGAGGTAATGGAAGAAACGGGTGCTGAGGTTAAGGAAATCGAATATATTGGTCAATATAAGGTCATAGGAAAAGGGAAAACGATTATTAAAAATATATATTTTGCTGAGATAGATCGCCTTCTTGAGAAAAAGACTTATTTTGAAACAAAAGGGCCTGTCTTGCTGAAAGAAATTCCACTAGGAAATGTAAAAACAGACCGAAGATTTAGCTTCATCATGAAGGATGATGTCTTAACCCATAGCATTGACTATGTAGAAAAATACTTAAAAATGAAGAAAGCTCACTAGTTGATACTAGATGAGCATTTTATTTAGAATCCTTTATTAGTTTTCTCTCTAGGAGTTCAACTCCTTGGTACATGAGTGTTGCACAAATGGCAATCAATAATAAGCTTAGGAAAATGAGTGTGAAATTAAATACCTGGAATCCATAAATGATAAGGTAGCCTAAGCCTTGCTTTGAAACCAGGAATTCTCCGACAATGACTCCGACCCAAGACAATCCAACGTTAACCTTTAATGTGGAGATAATAGCTGGAAAAGATGAGGGGAGAATGACATCGCGGAAGATTTGTTTCCGATTTGCTCCAAAAGTCTGAAGTACTTTGATGTAGTTATAATCGACTTCCTTAAACGAAGTGTAGATGACAATGGTCGTGATAATAACTGAAATTATTGCGCCCATTGCAATAATTGACACATAACCGGTACCTAAGGCAACGATTAAGATTGGTCCTAATGCTACTTTTGGCATCGCATTTAAAATGACTAAATACGGATCAAGAATGTTTGAAAGACGTTCTGACCACCACAATAGCGCGGCAATTATAACCCCTAAGGCCGTTCCAATAATAAATCCTAACACTGTTTCAAACAATGTTACAGCGAGATTGTTAAACAAACTTCCATCATTTATTTTATCTAAGAATAGATTCCAAACTTTTGAAGGAGCGCTGAAGATTAAAGGATCTATCCAATGGCTTCGACTCGCAATTTCCCAGAACCCGAAAAAGACAATAAAAATTAGGATTTGATAAAATCGGACTAGTCTTTTCTCTTTTTTTATTGATTGGAGATAAAGATGGTGTAGGTTATTAATGTTCAGGTTTTGTTTCAAGTTTATCTAACTCCTCCCATATTTGCTGAAAAATATTCGAATACTCTGGGTGTTGTCTTGCATCAAATGGAGTCTCATTGCGTAAGTTCTCTGGGATATCAAATACTTTTGCAATTTTACCCGGTCTTTTTGAAAGCAGGAAAATCCGGTCGCTCATGGCAATGGCTTCACCAATATCATGTGTCACAAGAATGGCTGTTTTTTGGTATTCCTTTAAGGTCTCCGATACAAGGTCCTCCAATTTCAGCTTCGTTTGAAAGTCTAGTGCAGAGAATGGTTCGTCAAGTAGAAGAATTTTTGGGTTTGTTGCGAGCGTGCGAACCAATGCGGCTCTTTGTCTCATCCCTCCTGAGAGCTGTTTCGGATAAGCTTTTTCGACCCCTTTCAAGCCAATTTCTTCAAGTAGATCTAAGGTTTTTTTTCTTGTTTGCTCTGTTTCTTGGTTCATGATTTGCAAGCCAACAAGGATATTCTCTTCAATTGTCTTCCATGGAAATAAGTAGTCCTGCTGCAGCATATAGCCGATATCTGATTTCGCTTTTTCAATCTTTTTACCTTCGATCAAAACCTCTCCGTATGTCGGTTTTAATAATCCAGCAATAATAGAGAGTAATGTGGTCTTACCACACCCACTAGGGCCGAGAAGAGAGATAAATTCTCCCTCCTCGATTGTGAGTGAAATATCCTCGAGTGCGGTCGTTGTAGAATCCTTTGTAAAATAAACATGGTATATATCTTTTATTGACAAAAAACTCATAGTAACACTCCTATTAACATGTGTTCAAAAAGGAGGATGAAAAGGACCGCGCCGGTCTCATATCCTATCCTGCTGGCACTTGCACATCCTGTGCGTCGAAAGTTCAAGGCAGCGCGAGCTCCCGAGTACCGGAGCGACGCAACTGTTTGAGTTAATTCCACAGCAGCCTTTCGCTGAGGAATTGACCTCGTGGAACGAGTGGACGCAAGCAGCGCATTACCTAGTTATTCATCGTGTTCTCTGAGCAATGTACGAAGAAATTCGATGTGTCATTTTCACCGGACTTTTTGAACATCTTTATTTAGAAATTACTTTTTCAGCAATACTTGTATTCACAAGTGTGTTGTAGTCAATTCTCTTTGGTAATTCTCCTGCTTCGTCCATAATATCTTGGAGGTTATTCCAAGCTTCCTCTGATAAAACAGGGTTAGTTGCGTAAGAACCTTGATTTTTGTAACGTTCAATAGAAGAAGTGATTAGATCAATTGGAGTATCTGGGAAGAACTCTTGAACCGAATTTGCGATTTCCTCTGGGCTATGGGAATCGACCCATTGTTGTGCTTTATAAATAGCTCTTGTGAATTTTTCAACAGCTTCCCCATTTTCATCAATAAAGCTTTGTTTTGTCATAAAAGAAGTATAGGGGACCTTTCCGGATTCTTCACCGAATGATGCAACAATATAGCCACGGCCTTCTTTTTCAAAAAGGCTAGCAGTTGGTTCAAATAACTGGACGAACTCTCCTGTGCCAGAGGCATAAGCACTAGAAATATTCGCAAAGTCGATATTCTGTATAAGATTCAAATCACCATGTGGGTCAATTCCATGCTTTTTTAATACAAACTCCCCAACCATTTGTGGCATACCGCCTTTACGTTGGCCAAGGAATGTACTATCTTTGAGTTGCTCCCAGCTAAAGTTTTCGATGTTTTCTCTTGCGACTAAGAATGTACCATCGGTTTGTGTAAGAGCTGCAAAATTAATAACAGGGTCGGTTGAGCCTTGTGCCTCAACATATATGGATGTTTCAGAACCTACTAAGGCTACCTCAGCACCACCAGAAATTAACGCAGTCATGGTCTTATCTCCACCTGGTACTGTTGTTAATTCAATTTCTAAGCCTTCTTCTTCAAAAAATCCTTCGGTAATCGCTACATACTGCGGTGCATAAAACACTGAACGAGTAACCTCTGCTATACGGATTTTTTGAACCTGGTCATTATTACAAGCGGCTAACGGAATAATAAGCAGTAAAGCAAAAAGGCTTGCAAGAATACGACGCATGTATTCATTCCTCCTTGACAGTTCATCTGTCGACTATAGTAATTTCTTAAGATAGAATATGAAACGTGACAAAAATGTGTGAATGCCTATTTTTGCGTTTTTTTAGAACATTTAAAGTAAAGGTTGTACAATCATGTTGTAGAGAGGATGGATAATATGGTGGAAGGCACTATTATTGAAAAACAGAGATACCCGTCTCCCAATCCGGCAATCAATCTTTATTTAATTACATATTGGAGTAAAGGACTAAAAGTGAAAGGTTATCTGGCTGAACCAAAGGAAGAAGGTGTATATGACGGTTTTTTATATCTACGTGGTGGAATAAAAAATGTAGGGATGGTCAGAATCGGTCGCATCATCCAATTTGCTTCAGAAGGTTTTGTAGTGATGGCACCTTTTTATCGTGGAAATCAGGGTGGTGATGGTAATGAAGATTTCGCCGGTCATGATAGATATGATGCATTTTCTGCTTTTAAAGTGCTTGAGGAACATGAAAAAGTGAACCCGACCCGGATTCATGTCTTTGGATTTTCACGCGGAGGAGTAATGGCCCTTCTTACGGCCATTCAGCATCCCGGGATCTGTTCACTCGTTACATGGGGTGGTGTGAGTGATTTAAGTCTAACGTATGTGGAACGAAACGATTTACGGCGAATGCTAAAGCGGGTAATTGGAGGAACACCTACAAAATATCCAGAGCGTTATAAATGGAGAACACCATTATACGAACTTGAAATGCTGGAGGCTCCAGTTCTTATTATTCATGGTGAAAAAGATAAAAATGTTTCTATTAACCATGCATATCGACTAGAAAAAAGAATAAAGGAACTCGGAAAAGAGGTAGAAAGTTGGTATTTTCCACTATACACTCATTATTTTCCGCCACATGTAAATCGAGAAACAGTAAGACGATTGACGGAGTGGATGAAAACGAGGGAGCCCCATACAAAAAAGCTCGAGGACTAATTTCCTCGAGCTTCCTTTATTTCCAGCTCCAACGCTATTACGTTCGAGGTCACAAGCCAATCCGTCAAAAGGGTAAGGAAGCACCTTCTAGCAAGATCGTCTTTTACTTGAAAGGGCTGATCAAGACGATAACGTATTTGATATTAAATGCGTGGTCCGCCCAATAATTCGATTTCTTTAGCAACATTAGAGAACTTCTTGAAGTTTTCTTTGAATTTCACAGCTAATTCTTTTGCTTTTACATAGTATTGACTTTGGTCCGCCCATGTTTTTGATGGTTGAAGTACATCATCAGGAACCCCAGGAATATGAATTGGAATTTCCAGACCAAAAATATCATTCTTCACAGTTTCAGCATTATTTAATTCGCCTTCTAAAGCAGCTTGAACCATTGCGCGAGTATATGATAGTTTCATTCTGCTTCCAACGCCATATTCTCCTCCAGTCCAACCTGTATTCACTAGGAATACTTGAACATTGTGTTCATCGATCTTTCTACCTAACATTTCTGCATATTCTGTTGCAGGAAGTGGTAGGAATGGTGATCCAAAGCAAGTTGAGAATGTTGCTTGTGGAGCAGTAACACCACGTTCTGTTCCTGCTAGTTTACTTGTATATCCACTTAAGAAATGGTACATGGCTTGTTCCTTAGTTAGTTTACTGATAGGAGGTAAAACACCAAAAGCATCCGCAGTTAAAAATACGATTGTATTCGGATGACCTGCAATACTAGGAACAATAATATTATCTATATTATCGATTTGGTATGCAGCTCTTGTATTTTCAGTTAATGAATTATCATCATAATCAGCTATTCTGGATTCTTCATTTACAACCACATTTTCTAACACAGAGCCAAAGCGAATCGCATCGAAAATTTGTGGTTCCTTCTCGCGAGAAAGGTTGATGCATTTAGCATAGCAACCGCCTTCAATATTAAACACGCCAGAGCTAGACCAACCGTGTTCATCATCGCCAATAAGACGACGTTTTGGATCTGCTGAAAGAGTAGTTTTTCCTGTTCCAGATAGACCAAAGAATAGTGCAACGTCACCTTCAGGGCCTACGTTTGAAGAACAATGCATGGAAAGAATATTTTTTTCAGGCAATACATAGTTCATCACAGAGAAGATTGATTTTTTAATTTCTCCAGCATATTCAGTTCCTCCGATTAACACTGTTCGTTTTTCAAAGGAAATAATAATGAATGTTTCAGAGCGAGTACCATCTACCTCAGGATCAGCTTTAAAATTTGGTGCACAAATAACTGTGAATTCAGGTTGATGTGTATTTAGATCCTCTTCTGTTGGTCGAACAAACATTTGTTGAGAGAAAAGGTTATGCCAAGCATATTCATTGATTACTTGGATTGGCATGCGTACTTTTTTGTCTGCACCTGCATATCCATTGAATACGAAAATCTCATCTTTTTCTGTTAAGTATGAAAGTACTTTTGTATAAAGTTTTTCATATACTTCTTCAGAAATTGGTTTGTTTACCTTACCCCAATCAATTCTATCTTTAGTAGATGCTTCTTCTACGATGTATTTGTCTTCAGGTGATCTTCCGGTGTACTTCCCAGTTGTCGCACGTATAGCCCCAGTCGAAGTAAGGATTCCCTCTTGTCTAGATAGTACTTTTTCAACTAAAATAGGAACAGATAGGTTATGAAGTGCGTTTTTTCCATTCACTAATTCTAATAGCTGCTCATTTGTAACTTCAACTGAATTCATGTTAAACCATCCTTTATTAATTTTTAAATTTCCATAAATTATCTCAAATTTACAATTAGTATAACACATTAATAAAAATAGTCTATACTATTTAACGTATTTTACGTAACATATCATTAAAAAGTGCGCGCAGATTCTAAAATAGTCCTTTATAATCGATAATTCTTTTATAGTTTGTCAATATTGAGGAAATAGTGTGACACACTTCGACTTTGTTTTTTTTCGGAATTCTGTTGACACCTTAAGGACTACTGCGATATCATATGTCATTGAACGGATACTCTCTTATCCCGAGCTGGCGGAGGGACAGGCCCAATGAAACCCGGCAACCATCACTTTTCTTACATATCAAATGGTTTTTAGTGAAACCTATTAGTAGGTCTCCACATTCGAAAAAGTGATAAGGTGCTAACCTGAGCAAGGTATGTCCTTGATCGATAAGAGTGAAAGGCTGGATAAACGATAAACCTTTCCTCGAAATAGTAGGAAAGGTTTTTTATTCTTTATTGGTTTTATTGATGTTACTTAACGCGTGATATGTGTTTAAATTATTCTCGGAGTTCGATTCCAACAGAATAATGTTAAAGCCTCCGGCGGATGCCTCGATTTTTTAGCGGAAATTTTTCGCTTCCTGTGGCAACCGTCTTTATGACCCACATCGTGTCGGCCTAAAGATCGGGCGCAAAAACGCCAAGGCACATTTGATCGTAGATAACTGTTCATTTAATATAGGATAGAAAATCGTGAAGGTAACAATACTAAGGGAATGAGTACCGTATCAATGAATGTCAGAACTCGAACTATTCGATTCTGAATCCGAAAAGGAGGAAGCGTTTGTGACAAATAGACGCCGTTTATTTACTTCAGAATCTGTTACAGAAGGACATCCAGATAAAATCTGTGACCAGATTTCAGATTCTATTTTAGATGCGATTTTAGCAAGTGATGCAAATGCACGCGTAGCGTGTGAAACTTCTGTCACAACAGGTCTTGTACTTGTTGCGGGAGAAATTACAACTTCTACATATGTAGATATCCCAAAGATTGTCCGTGAAACGATTAAAGAGATTGGCTATACACGAGCAAAATACGGATTTGACTATGAAACTTGTGCAGTTTTAACATCCATTGATGAGCAATCTCCAGATATTGCAATGGGGGTTGACCAAGCGTTAGAAGCACGTGAAGGTCAAATGACTGATGAGCAAATTGAAGCAATTGGTGCTGGAGACCAAGGATTAATGTTTGGTTATGCTTGTAACGAAACAAAAGAATTAATGCCTCTACCAATTTCATTAGCTCACAAGTTATCACGCAGACTAACAAAGGTACGTAAAGATGAGATTCTTCCATATTTACGTCCAGATGGAAAAACTCAGGTTACTGTTGAATACGATGAGAACAACAATCCAGTTCGTATCGATACGATTGTTATTTCAACCCAGCACCATCCTGAAATTTCATTAGAGCAAATTCAACGTAATTTAAAAGAACATGTAATTAACCCTGTCGTTCCTAGTGAACTAATTGATGAGAATACTAAATATTTCATTAATCCTACTGGCCGTTTTGTAATTGGTGGTCCTCAAGGGGATGCTGGGTTAACTGGCCGTAAAATTATTGTTGATACGTACGGTGGTTATGCACGCCATGGCGGTGGCGCTTTCTCGGGTAAGGATCCAACTAAGGTTGACCGTTCAGCTGCATATGCTGCTCGTTATGTTGCGAAAAACATCGTAGCAGCTGGTTTAGCGGATAAATGTGAAGTTCAGCTTGCGTATGCAATCGGTGTTGCACAACCAGTTTCTATCTCTGTAGACACATTTGGAACCGGAACTGTGTCAGAGGATGTACTTGTAGAATTGGTTCGTGATAATTTTGATTTACGTCCTGCTGGAATTATCAAGATGCTTGATCTACGTCGTCCAATTTATAAGCAAACCGCTGCATATGGTCACTTTGGTAGAAATGATCTTGATTTACCATGGGAGCGTACTGACAAAGCAGAAGCGCTTAAAACACAAGCTGCAAAATAAGAAAGAAAAAAGCTCGCCTTAATGGTGAGCTTTTAACTTTATTCATCTGAAATGCTATGAGTGGTTGGATGAAAGCAAATAGATTATCCAATTTAGTATCAAACTTGACTGAATAAAGTTAAAGCCTCCGGCGGATGCCATAGATTTTCAAGGGTAATTTTTTGAGCAAGCTCAAAAAAATCTGGGCGTAAATACGCCAAGGCGTATTTGATTAACCGCGTTTTTCTTTTTGTAATTCCTTATAATGCTGCCCTTTTTCCACATATTCACGGCGAATTCTGGCCATATCTTTTTTATCTTCATCATTTAATTCACGAATAACTTTAGCTGGTCTTCCGAATGCAAGAGTGTTTGGTGGAATCTTTTTGCCTTGTGGAACTAGGCTTCCGGCACCTATAAAAGCCCCTTCACCAACCTCTGCCCCATCAAGAATAATGGACCCCATTCCGATTAGCGCATTTTTACGGATAATAGAGCTATGTAGGATCACCTGATGACCAATTGTGACATCATCTTCAATAATTAAAGGATTATTTGGGCTTTGATGCAAGGTTGAGTTATCCTGAATGCTCACTCTTTTTCCGATAATGGTCGGTGCCACATCCCCCCGTATGACAGTATTAAACCAAATGTTTGTTTCCTCACCAATTTTTACGTCACCAGTAACTGTCGCATATTCCGCAATATATACAGAGTCGGCAATTTCAGGATATTTCCCTTTGTATGGATAAATCATAATAGTTACATCCTTTCGTTTGATATTCGATAAATAATCATTTATGGTAAGTGTATCAACTTTTACAATTATCGTAAATCTTACATATATTCAATGTTCCTAAATATTGAGGTGATATCGATGGTACCAACAAAACCGATTAGTTTAATGAAGAAAGTGTATCGTGAGGTATTTCCGATTGTACATCGTGAATTATCAATTTGGAAAAAGAAAGCGGAGGCTATTCCAAATGAGGAACTTCGGAGACAGGCATTAGCGAGTATTCAAACTAAAACGTTTCACTGTGAAGGTGGAGCAATTCTCGCCTTATTATCAGAAGGACAAATGGAGGAATGCATTCGATTTATCGTTGCGTATCAAACGATTAGTGACTATCTAGATAATCTTTGTGATCGAAGCACCTCGCTTGATCCGTTAGATTTTAGCTCGTTACATGATTCTATGCCAGATGCCTTACGACCAGGATGTCCAACAAAAAACTATTATCAATTTCGAGAAGAACAGGATGATGGGGGTTACTTGGAGAGCCTAGTAACAACCTGTCAGGATGTTCTTCACAACCTTCATCATTATGATAAGATTGCTGATTATTTACAGGAGTTGGCAAGTTATTATTGTGCTTTACAAGTTCATAAACATGTAAAGGTAGAAGAGCGAGTTCCAAGACTTGAGAATTGGTTTAAAGATCACCAAAAGGATTTGCCAAACATGGAATGGTATGAATTCTCAGCCTGTTCAGGGTCTACACTAGGGATTTTTTGTTTAGTTGCTTACGCTTTTCATGAAGAATTCAACGAGGAGATGGCCAACAAAGTTCGGAATGGGTATTTTCCATATATCCAAGGCTTGCACATCCTTCTTGATTATTTCATTGATCAAGAAGAGGACCGTAAAGGTGGAGACTTAAATTTCTGTTTTTATTATCCACATGAAAATGAATTGGTAGATCGCCTTAAGCACTTTATCACCGAAGCAGATAAACATACAGCCGGGTTACCAAACGAAAAATTTCACCGAATGATTAATAGGGGTTTATTAGGTCTATATCTATCAGATGAAAAGGTAAGGGCACAACGAAGTGTATTAAAAATTGCGAAGAAAATTATTAGACTCGGTGGGAAGACTTCTTTTTTCTTTTATGTAAATGGACGAGCCTACCGTAGATTTCAACATGTGTTTGAATAAGAAAAAGATAGAGCGACGGGGCTCTATCTTTTTTCATAAGTGAAGTTATGGATGAATTCTTCCAAGACTGTCTTGAAAACGCTTGTCAGACAAGGCGCTCCGCTGAGCGAAGACGCGAATAGAAGTAGCCCTCATGAGCGGACGAGGGAGGCAAGCAACGAAGTATGCGAGCGTTTTTCAACAGTCTGGGCTCTATCTTTTTTCAATTGCGATAATAAAAGGTGGATTGTTCATTTGATTCATAAATCGGTACATTAATACATGAGCGCTGGTTTGGTCCAGCGTTGAACAATATTCTAACAGCTGATCTCGTTCGACTGCACCCTCTTCATGACCATGGTACACAACAAGTACTATAATACCTTCAGGTTTCATGACAGTAAGTAATTGCTCAATTGCCTCAATTGTAGAATCAGCCTTTGTAACAATTTCCTTATTTCCTCCAGGCAAATATCCCAAATTAAAGACTGCCCCTGCGATTTTGCCGCGGGCTTCAGTGGGAATCATCGCTAAAAGTTGACTATGGCTCTCGTGAAACAAACGAACGCGATCAAACAGGTCTTGCTCTTTTAAACGAGTGGTTGTGTTTTCAATAGCTTCTTTTTGAATGTCAAAGCCAAAAACTTGTCCATTTTCACCAACCAAAGAAGCAAGCATTGCTGTGTCGTGACCATTTCCGATTGTAGCGTCAACTGCATAATCTCCTTCTCTAACTGCAAGTTTAAGTAATTTACGGGCAAATGGAAGTATACGATCTAATTTCATACGTTTTCTGCTACCTTCTTATATAATTTTCCTTGATAGCTGTCACGACGTTTCAATTCGGCATCTATTGTATTTAATACCTCCCATTTATTCACACTCCACATTGGCCCGACCATTAAATCAATGGGACCATCCCCGGTAATACGATGAACAATCATTTCTGGTGGTAAAACTTCGAGTTGGTCACAAACTAATTGTACATAATCATCAAAAGAGAGAAATTCCAATAGTCCTTTTTCATATTGCTTCACCATAGGTGTTCCTTTTAACAAATGTAGCAAATGAATTTTGATACCTTGTACATCAAGTTTCGCTACTTCTTGAGCTGTATCCATCATCATTTCTGGTGTTTCCTGTGGGAGGCCATTTATAATATGGGAGCAAATCCGAATATTATGTTTACGAAGCTTATTTACTCCTTCAACATAACACTGAAAATCATGTGCTCGGTTAATAAGGTGCGCTGTTTTTTCATGTACAGTTTGTAAACCAAGCTCAACCCAGAGGTAGGTTCTTTCATTTAGTTCTGCTAAATATTCGACAACATCATCAGGAAGACAATCAGGCCTTGTAGCAATAGAGATTCCGACTACTCCTTCTTGACTTAAAACGGGTTCAAACCTTTCACGCAATACTTCAACAGGTGCGTGGGTGTTTGTGAACGCTTGGAAGTATGCCATGTACTTACCATCTTTCCATTTTTCGTGCATTTTATCTTTAATTGTATGGAATTGTGTAAGTATATCGTCTGCACGGTTTCCAGCAAAGTCACCTGACCCTGAGACACTACAAAAAGTACATCCACCATGTGCGACTGTTCCGTCACGGTTTGGGCAGTCAAACCCTCCATCAAGGGCTACTTTAAATACTTTATGTCCAAATGTACGACGGAGGTGGTAATTCCATGTATGGTAACGTTTATTATCTGTTGAATATGAAAATGGATTTCCTTGAGGCATAAAATCGCCCCTCCTAACTAAGATAAGAATTTGCTATGTAAATTTTAGCACGGGGGCTTTTAAGAACTCAAATGGAAATTCGAAGATCAAAAACTAAGAACACACTTTATGTGGCAAGCATCTTTTTTGACCCATCTCGTGTGCGTGGGGGCTTTATAAATTGGAAATAACTTTATGAGAGAAGAAATGAAGGATGAACAAACTATAGTAGAGAAGGCTTTTGCTTCTCATTTGGAATGTAGGAGGGGGAAGAATGGCTACTCGACAATCAGTAGATGCCTTTTTACAGCGCTGTGAGGATTCAATCCGAAATGCTCAGGAACAAATTACGACTGCTAGAAGACAGGAGCATTATAATACAACGGAATATACAGATGCTCAAATGCAATTGGAAGAAGCCACTAATGAATTAGCAAAGTTAGCTCAAAGTTGTAATGATCAGCAACGAGAGCAATTGCACCGAATGAGGTTGCAATTACAGCAACTTCAAAATGATATGACCTTGGATGTAAACGTGATTCAACAGTATAAGATGTAGGGGATGAATTCATGAAAAAGCGTTCGAAACAAAATAATCCAGAGCAAAAAACAAAAAACGGTGTAAACAGCAATGATTTGGAGTTCGGGCAGGACTTTGATCCTGTGAAAAAATCAAAGCAAAATTATCTAAAAAAGGGACAACCAATCAAATCAAAACAACGTCCCGAATAAAAAACAAACCGACAAGCGAAATTCGCTTGTCGATTTGTTTTTTGTGTCCATTAATATTAGCGCGGCTTTAAAATGTTTTTGCAGTTTAGGCTCATGGCGAAATTGCCGGAGCATGTACTGTGACACCGCCCTTGCGGTACAGGCTCACGCCGAAATTGCTCGAGCATGTACTGTGACACCGCCCTTGAGGTACAGGCACGCGTTAAATTTGCCTAAGCATGTACCGTGACACCGCTCTTGCGGTACATGCTCGCGCGCGAAATTGCCCGAGCATGTGACGTGACACCGCCCTTTCGGTACAGGCACGCGCTGAATTTTCCTAAACATGTACCATTACTAGTTCTTGTGCTACACGTTCTCCCGAGGGTATCCCGTTTTTGTGTCCATTTATCCGAATACTTTTTTAAATTGAATTAACAAGAGGAAAGGAATAAAATATTTTTTGGTATGGATAAATACGTGAATTTAAAGGAGGTGCCCGTATGCCGAGAGCGCTTTGGATGATTATTATTGGAATGATCATTAATGTCACAGGTTCATCTTTTTTATGGCCGTTAAACGCGATTTACATTCATGGTCATCTTGGTAAATCTTTATCTGTTGCAGGTCTTGTATTAATGATTAATGCGGGTGCAACCGTTATTGGAAATTTAGTAGGTGGCGTGTTATTTGATAAAATTGGTGGCTATAAATCAATCCTGACAGGAATCTTGATTTCATTAGTGGCTCTAATTGGACTGACCTTTTATCATGGATGGCCACATTATGTAATTTTCCTAACAATCATTGGACTTGGTACAGGTATGGTATTCCCAGCCATGTTTGCCATGGCAGGAGCTGTTTGGCCAGAAGGTGGGAGAAAGTCATTTAATGCCGTTTATATCGCGCAAAACCTAGGAGTTGCGATTGGATCAGGGCTTGGTGGCTTTGTGGCATCTTATTCATTTGATTATATTTTTATGGCAAATACATTTATGTATATTCTATTTTTCTTAGTGGCTTTGTTTGGTTACCGTGGAATTCATGCGGAAAAGGCTACTCAATCAAACCTACTAGAACAATCAAAAATGGTTAAAAATCGCTCAAAATTAACAGCGTTATTAGTTCTTTGTATTGGTTATGTCTTATGTTGGGTGGCCTATGTGCAATGGCAAGCCACTATTTCAAGCTATACACAGGACATCGGGATTACATTAAAGCAATATAGCTTATTATGGACAGTAAATGGAGGCTTAATTGTTCTCGGGCAGCCATTACTGAATGTGGCGATAAAATCATTTGCAAAATCCTTGAAAAAACAAATTATTATCGGAATTCTTATTTTTATTTGTTCTTTTCTTATTGTTTCAACGGCAAGCTCATTTAGTGGATTTCTAGTTGCGATGATTATATTAACAGTTGGGGAAATGTTTGTATGGCCAGCTGTACCGACCATTGCAAACGATCTTGCACCAAAGGGGCGCGAAGGATTTTACCAAGGAATTGTAAATAGTATGGCCACTGGCGGGCGTATGATTGGACCAGTACTCGGTGGAATGCTTGTTGACTTATGGGGGATGAGCATGTTATTTACGGTATTAGCGGTATTATTGTTCGTATCCATCTTCACCACCATGATTTATGATAAAAAATTAAAAGAAAAAACAAGTGTTGTAATTAGTGCATAATGAAAAAGGCTTGATACAAAAAATTGTATCAGGTCTTTTTTATCCTCTTTAATGAATACCTATTCAGATGATATGATGAACATATAAAGGGTGAATAAAGAGGGTGTTGGGAATATATGTTTAATCACAATGATTTTGAGTTCAAAAACAAAATTCTTGAAACGATTATTGACACTGCTTATGAATGGATTGTTGTAGTAGATCATCAAGGGAAAATTATGTACATGAATAAAAATTATTGTGATTTCCTTGAAGTTAACCGGGAAGAGGTAATTGGTACACATGTAACAAAGGTAATCGAAAACACAAGAATGCATATTGTTGTTCAAACCGGAGAAGAGGAAATTGGCAGTCCGCATTATATAAAAGGGAATTATATGATTGCAAATCGGATTCCGATATACTCTGATCAGACAATAGTTGGGGCAGTAGGAGCAGTTATTTTTAAAGATACTAAGGCATTAAATAAGATGAATAGTCATATTAAAAGCTTAATGTCACAGCTTCAAACCTATATTGAAGATTGGCAGGAAAACAATGGGGCTAAATATACGTTAACTGATATTAAATCGGTTTCAAAGCAAGTGATTGAATTGAAGGAAAAGGTTAAAAATATCGCATCAGGTGATATTTCTGTTTTAATTCGAGGTGAAAGTGGAACTGGAAAAGAATTGTTCGCACACAGTATTCATCAACTGAGTGAAAGAAGTCAAAATCCTTTTATTAAAATTAATTGTGGAGCAATCCCTGAGCATTTATTAGAATCAGAGTTATTTGGTTATGAAGAAGGAGCATTCACTGGAGCAAAAAAGGGTGGGAAAAAAGGCAAGTTTGTTCTTGCACATGGTGGAACCATTTTTTTAGATGAGGTGGGTGACATGCCACTAAATATGCAGATAAAGCTATTACGCGTTCTCCAGGAAAAAGAAGTCGAACCAGTGGGAGCAGTAAAGCCTATCCCAGTTGACGTTCGTGTGATTGCAGCGACGAATCGACCTTTGGAGCAGATGATTGAAGAAAATCGATTTCGTGAGGATTTATTTTACCGAATCAATGTAATCCCGTTCAGAATTCCGCCCCTACGTGAAAGGCCAGAAGATATTGGTCCATTAACCCAATTTTTTATTGAAAAAGTTTCAAAGCGTTCGGGAAAAAGAATTACTGCAATTGACGATGAGGTAATGAATATTTTTAACCAACATCAGTGGCCGGGAAATCTTCGTGAGCTTGAAAATGTAGTAGAAGCAGCTATCCATTTAACAAGTGGGGAAAAAATAGAGATCAGTTCGTTACCGGAATATTTAGTTGACGATCCCAAATTATTAATCGGCCAAAAAACTTTAAAGGAAATTCTTGAGGATACTGAAAAAAGGGTGCTCGAGAAAACATTACAAAAGTATAGTGACGATAAACAATTGGCCGCCAAAGCACTTGGGATAAGTAAATCTAGTATGTATGAAAAACTTAAAAAGCTAAAGATAGAATTGTGAATTCCAGAAATCCGGAACGTTATTCCAGATTTCTGGAATTCTTTTTTGCCCATGTAAACTCAATTTCTAAAAAACTAGGAAACTACCATTCCAGAATTCTGGAATGATAGGATGCACAATAAATTAAAATATGGCGATTTAGTGACCTTTTTGATGTTGGCATGCTACTTGCAACTTTAAAAACTGAAATGATCAAAAGGAGGTCAAATATAGCGAATCAAAAAAGAGGTCAAAAGGAAAATGAAAGCGGTTACTGAATTAAATAGGATTGGAGACAGAATTGTTGTATTTAATTGACATTGTTTCAAAAAAATTTGAGTAAGGGGGATATAAAATGCTCAGTATGATTGGTTTAGTTGGCGGTTTGGCGCTTCTCATTTATTTAACAATGAGAGGCATGAACTTACTACTTGCAGGGCCATTATGTGCTCTAGTTGTAGCAGTTTTAAGTGGCCTACCACTGTTTCCGCAGTTAGCCGGTGAGGGAGAAGCAAACTTTGTTGGCAATTATATGAGTGGTTTTTCAAGTTTCGTTACGTCTTGGTATCTGATGTTCCTATTAGGAGCCATCTTTGGAAAAGTGATGGAGGATAGTGGTGCGGCTGATAGTGTGTCAAAATGGATTGTTGATAAATTAGGAATGAAATTTGCCATTTTTGCAATCGTCTTAGCATGTGCAGTTCTCACCTATGGCGGTGTAAGCTTATTTGTTGTTGCTTTCTCTGTTTATCCAATGGCCATCAGTCTATTTAAAGAAGCCAATTTACCGAGAAGATTTATCCCTGCAACATTAGCTTTCGGTTCTGTTACATTTACAATGACATCCGCAGGTTCTCCTGAAATTCAAAACTGGATCCCAATTGAATATTTAGGTACATCTCCACTAGCGGGCTGGGAAGTAAGTGTTATTGTCGCCATATTTATGATGATTTTTGGCGGTTGGTGGTTAAAACGTATGATTAATAAGGCAGTTGCAAATGGAGAAACCTTCGTTTCAAGAGAAAATGACCCAATTGTTGAAAATAAAGAACTGCCACACCCGATTACAGGACTTATTCCGTTAGCTGTGGTTCTTCTTATTTCGTTTTTCTTTCATGACAAACTTGCTCAATCCGCACTTATTATTGCGTTATTAGGTGGCGTTATTTCAACGTATTTATTGAATCGAAAGTATTTCACATCGGTTAATAAAGCACTTTCAGAGGGGACAATGGGTGCATTAATTGCGATTGGCAACACTGCCGCTGTTGTTGGATTTGGAGGAGTTGCAAAAGCGGTTCCTGCTTTTGAGGTTGCTGTTGATGCGATGACTAGTATCCCAGGTAGTCCCTTAATTGGAGGAGCAATTGCAGTTAGTGTCATTGCCGGAATGACTGGTTCAGCTTCTGGAGGTCAGGCGATCGCACTTCCATTACTAGCACCACATTATGTTGATGCAGGAGTTAATACAGAGGCACTTCATAGGGTAGTGGCTATTTCATCAGGTGCATTGGATTCACTCCCACATAATGGCTATGTTGTAACAACGGTTCGTTCGATATGTGGAGAATCACATAAGGATGCATATGGGGCGGTTGGTGCATTAACAGTAATTGTTCCATTAATCGGGCTAGCCATTGCCATTATTTTATTTTCTTTAGGTTTAGGGATTTAGGAGGACGGACGTCATGTTTACAAATCAGGTTATCTTAATTACCGGTGCAGCACGAGGGATTGGATTTGAAATGGGGAAAACCTTTGCTATGAATGGCGCACGTGTTGTGTTAACGGATGTAGATGAGTCGGCAGTAAAAAAATCCGCATCAGTGCTTCAGGAGGCAGGATATGAAGCGATTGGTTTAAAATGTAACGTCACAAATGAACTAGAAATTATTGAGATGATTAAAAATACTGTTGCGGAATACGGAAGAATTGATTGTCTAATCAACAATGCAGGGTTGCAGCATGTGTCTCCAATTGAAGAATTTCCAAAAGAAAAATTTGAACTATTATTATCCGTTATGCTTACTGCCCCATTTGTGGCAATGAAGCATGTTTTTCCAATTATGAAACAACAGAAGTTTGGGCGGATTATTAATATGGCTTCCATAAATGGTTTAATCGGTTTTGCTGGTAAAGCTGCCTACAATAGTGCAAAGCATGGGGTAATAGGATTAACAAAGGTTGCTGCATTAGAAGGCGCTGAGCATGGAATTACAGTAAATGCATTATGTCCTGGGTATGTCGATACACCACTTGTAAGGAATCAACTTGCAGATTTAGCCAAGACGCGAAAAGTGGATTTGGAAAAGGTTTTGGAGGAGGTTATTTATCCCCTTGTCCCACAGAAGCGCCTTTTAGAGGTTGAGGAAATTGCAAATTACGCTATGTTTTTAGCAAGTGAACATGGAAGAGGAATAACTGGTCAGGCATGTGTAATTGATGGGGGCTATACAGCACAATAAAAGTGAAAAAGAATCTCATATTCTGAGATTCTTTTTCTGCTATTTTTCTATTTTTATGGTAAACTTTATTTAGCGAATTTTTGTTGACCTTATAAAAGGGTGCCATTAGTGTACTTTTTTATAGGGTCTTTTTTTAATGTCCAACAGTTTCACTACCATCATCTGTACCATCTGCTGTAACTTTTAATAATGCAACTGCCCCTTTTTGTGCATGGTTAAATTGGTGAGTTACGATTGAGTAAGTTCCTTCTTTAGTAACCGTAAATTCAACAACTGCTCCACCACTGGCTGGAAGCATAACAGTTTGAAGGCCTTGCATATGGTTGTATGGGTTACCATCGATATATACATCATCAAATATTGTACCAACTACGTGGAAGGAGCTCACTTCATTTGGACCAACATTATTAACATAAAGTCTTACACGGTCACCTACTTTAGCAAGGAGTGGTGTTTCTTTTAATGAAAATGTATCGCCGTTAGTGTTTAAATCTCCTTCTTTAAGGGCTTTAGTAGAAAATACGACTTGGCTTGGTACACCATTAGTAAAGTCATTTAAATCGTTGTATTTGTACCATTCATTTTGAATGATAAGGTATTCTCTATCAATCTCTTTATCTGTTGGATAACCATCTTTAGGCTTTACAATGATTGTTCCGTGCATACCGTTTGCGATGTGTGACAGAACTGGTTTTGTACCGCAATGGTACATAAATACTCCAGGCTTATTTGCTGGGTAAGAGAATGTTCCAGATTCATCAGGCATTACATCAATGAAATCTTTTGAAGGTGATGCATGTACTGCGTGGAAGTCCATGCTGTGTGGAATAGCCGGATCCATATTTTTTAGTGTAAAGTTAATTGTATCACCTTCGTTTACAACTACAACAGGTCCCGGTGCTTCACCGTTAAAGGTCCACGCTTTGTAGAGATACCCTTTGTCAATTTCAATGTCTGTTATTTGAGCAGTCATTTCAACATTCACTTCATTGTCTGATACCCTTTCTACTTTTAAAGGTACGGGTCCTTGGTTAAGATCATTGTGAGGAGCAATTACTTCTCCTTGGCCCGACTCAGAACCAGCTGTTTGTGCTTCTACTTTCTCCTCCTTCATCGCCTCCTGATTACTACCACATCCAGATAAAATGATTGAAGTTCCAACTATCGATGCAACCAACAATTTAATTTTGTTGCCCATGAATAATACCCCCTTGGATATTTGGTATTTGCTTCTACACCTTTATCATATTCGGAGAGCATTCCTAAAAACGTGATTTTAATCACGCATTTTGACCTAATCTGTGGACAGTTTGTGGAATAGTGAGCATATAAACATTGTTCCAATAGTGATAAGGGTTTAAACGCTTTCAAAATGGCGTTTTTAGTCACATATTTGTCTTTTTTTCTCATGTAGTAATTGTCCCAATGACATGTTTTTTTGTTAAAAGGAGCTATGATTCATAAACCAAATTTGGAACCCATACGTTTAAGGAAAAGTATATGTGGGTAAAATGGTGGTGGAAAAGCCCAATTTTACCTATTTCACTTGCAGTTCTTATATAAATTCTATACAATACTGAATATAATCAAAAATTAATGAAGCGTTGAAAAGGAGTAGTAATGTTCTACACACGTGTTAGAGAGTTGACGGGTGGTGCAAGTCAATCGTTGATGAACATGAACTCGCCTTTGAGCAATAAGCATGAACTGCAAATGTGCAAATTAGTGCTTGTCGTATGATCCGCGTTAAGGATGAATGAAGTGAGTGCACAATTTGTCACTAATGTGGGTGGTACCGCGGGAAGAATACATATCCTCTCGTCCCTTTTGGGATTAGGGGTTTTTTGTTTTTTTATTAGTCTTTTTAGCATTTGTAACTGATTAAGGAGGAAGTCTTATGAGTTTTAATCACCAAAAGATCGAGAAAAAATGGCAGCAGTACTGGGAACAGAACAAAACATTTAAGACAACTGAAGAACAAGGAAAACGTAAATTCTATGCGTTAGACATGTTCCCATATCCTTCAGGAGCGGGACTTCACGTTGGTCACCCTGAAGGATATACGGCTACTGATATTTTAGCAAGAATGAAGCGTATGCAAGGATACAATGTTCTTCATCCAATGGGGTGGGATGCATTCGGTTTGCCGGCTGAGCAATATGCTTTAGATACTGGAAACGATCCTGCTGAGTTCACGGAAAAAAATATCAATACCTTCCGCCGTCAAATTAAAGAACTTGGATTTTCATATGATTGGGATCGTGAAATTAACACAACAGATCCTAATTACTATAAATGGACACAATGGATTTTCACAAAGTTGTTTGAAAAAGGTTTAGCATATGTAGATGAAATTCCTGTAAACTGGTGCCCTGCGTTAGGAACTGTACTTGCAAACGAAGAAGTAATCGATGGGAAAAGTGAACGTGGTGGCCATCCTGTTGAAAGACGCCCAATGAGACAATGGGTATTAAAAATTACTGCATATGCAGAACGTTTATTACAGGATTTGGATGAGCTTGATTGGCCAGAAAGTTTAAAAGAAATGCAGCGTAACTGGATTGGACGTTCAGAGGGAGCGCATGTAACCTTTAAAATTGATGGACATGAAGAAACATTTACCGTGTTCACAACACGTCCAGACACTTTATTTGGTGCTACTTATGCAGTACTTGCGCCAGAGCATCCATTTGTTGATAAAATCACGACTACTGAACAAAAAGGAGCAGTCAGTGATTACCTAGATAAAATCAAAAGTAAGAGTGATTTAGAGCGTACAGATCTAGCAAAAGATAAAACAGGTGTATTCACTGGTGCATATGCCGTTAACCCTGTTAACCAAGAAAAAATGCCAATCTGGATTGCCGATTATGTCCTAATGAGTTATGGAACAGGAGCTATAATGGCAGTTCCAGCTCATGATGAGCGTGACTATGAATTTGCACAAAAATTTGAATTGCCGATTAAGGAAGTCGTAGCTGGCGGTGATGTTTCCAAAGAAGCATATACTGGTGACGGTGAGCATGTTAATTCAGATTTCCTAAATGGATTAAATAAAGAAGAGGCCATTTCAAAAATGATTGCATGGCTAGAAGAAAATAAGTTAGGTAAAAAAGAAATTACCTACAAATTACGTGATTGGTTATTTAGCCGCCAGCGCTATTGGGGTGAACCAATTCCAGTGATTCAATGGGAAGATGGAACAATGACTACTGTTCCTGAGGAAGAACTTCCACTTGTGCTTCCAAAAACGAAAGAAATCAAACCTTCCGGAACTGGTGAATCACCGCTTGCAAATATCTCAGAATGGGTAAATGTAGTTGATAAAAAGACTGGCAAAAAAGGCCGTCGTGAAACTAACACAATGCCACAATGGGCAGGCAGCTGTTGGTATTATTTACGCTACATTGATCCACATAATGATCAAGCCATCGCAGATCCGGAAAAATTAAAAGAATGGTTGCCAGTTGATATTTATATTGGTGGAGCAGAGCATGCAGTACTTCACTTACTTTATGCTAGATTCTGGCATAAAGTTTTATATGATATCGGTGTCGTTACAACGAAAGAACCATTCCAAAAGTTGTTCAACCAAGGTATGATTCTTGGAGAAGGTAACGAAAAAATGAGTAAGTCAAAAGGAAATGTAGTAAACCCTGATGACATCATTGAATCTCATGGCGCAGACACTCTTCGTTTATACGAAATGTTCATGGGACCATTAGATGCTTCCATTGCTTGGTCAACAAACGGCCTAGATGGTTCTCGTCGTTTCTTAGATCGAATCTGGCGCTTACTTGTCGATGACAATGGTAGCTTAACATCCAAAGTTAAAGCTGATTCAAACGATACTACACTTGAACGTGTGTATCACCAAACAGTGAAAAAGGTAACAGAAGACTATGAAGCATTACATTTTAATACGGCAATTTCACAATTGATGGTATTCATCAATGATGCATACAAAGCAATTGAATTGCCTAAGTCGTTTATTGAAGGCTTTGTAAAACTTCTTTCTCCAGTTGCTCCTCACTTGGCTGAAGAACTTTGGGAGAAGCTTGGCAATACAGGATCTATTGCATATGAGTCATGGCCAGCATTTGATGAAGCAAAATTAGTTGAAGCTGAGATCGAGATTGTTATCCAAGTGAATGGAAAAGTAAAAGCAAAGCTTCATGTTCCGGCAGATGCTTCAAAAGAAGTACTTGAGCAAATCGCGATGGGTGCTGATCCTGTAAAAGAACAAATCGAAGGAAAAACAGTCCGCAAAGTTATAGCAGTACCAGGTAAGCTTGTAAATATTGTAGCCAATTAATAGTAAAAAGCCCTCCGTTTTGGAGGGCTTTTAACATTCTAAAGGAGCCACAATGGCATCCGTACCATTTACTCCACCATTCCAGATTGTAGATAATGATAGAGTAGCTTTGTAGTGTTTTCAATTGAATCTTTATGTGTTCGCTCAAATGCGTGGGAAGAGTCGATTCCAGGTCCGATTAATCCATGGATAATATCATGCCCAGAACGAATAGCTGCAGATGCGTCAGATCCATAATATGGATAAATATCTAACTTATACCCGATTTCATGTTTTTCCGCAAGTTGGACAAGTTTTTTGCGGAACGCATAATGATAAGGTCCACTAGCATCCTTCACACAAATGGAAACTGTATATTCATCGGTTGATTGACCGTCCCCCATTGCCCCCATATCTACTGCTAAATACTCTACTGTTTCGGGTGTGATATTGGAGTTACCGCCATAGCCAATTTCTTCATTATTAGAAATAAGAAAATGAGTTGTATATGGAAGCTCAATATTCTCTGCCTTGATTTGCTTAATCAATTGAAGCAGAATACCAACGCTTGCTTTGTCATCCAGATGACGAGATTTGATAAAGCCATTAGCTGTTACTTCTACACGTGGGTCAAATGAAACAAAGTCACCAACTTCTATACCAAGAGCTCTAACTTCATCCGAGTTTTTTACTTTTTCGTCAATCCGGACTTCCATATTATCTTGGTTGCGTTCAGCTTTACCTGCATCCTTGTATACGTGAACAGATTGCTGATGCATTAATATTGTCCCAGTAAAAAATTTGCCAGTTGAAGTTTCAATTCGGCAGTATTCTCCTTCAATGGAGTTGTATTTAAATCCACCAATTAGATCAAGTTTTAATCGACCACTTGGTTTAATTTCTTTTACAATAGCACCTAATGTGTCCACATGGGCTGTGAGCATCCGGTGTTTTTGTGTGTCTTTACCAGGAATAGTAGCAATTAGTCCGCCTTTTCGGTTTCGGTATGTATCTACATTTGCCTCTTTTAAAAGATTTTCAACGAAACTAATCACTTCGTTAGTGTTTCCAGATGGACTTGGAATTGAAACTAGTTCTTTGATAAGTTGAATGGTTTCGTCTGTATTTGGATAAGTCAACTTCTTTTCCCCCTTGTTTTCAGCTAGTTATAGCATACTCTTTTTTAAAAAGAAATTCTAGCTTTCAAGAATATGGAAAACTTGAGTTTTGAAAAATTGTAATCCACAATTTCGGTTTGCTATAATGGTCGAGATAGAAAGTGAAAGGATGGGACCTAATGATTGAAGAAATAACAACTGAAGAACTGAAACAAAAGCTCGAGGCAGGCGATAAGTTAGAGCTTGTTGATGTTCGTGAAGATGAAGAAGTAGCAGAGGGAATGATCCCTGGAGCAAAGCATATTAAAATGGGAGAAATTCCAGCAAATCTCGATTATTTTGATAAAGACCAGGAATACATCATAATTTGCCGCTCTGGTGGTAGAAGCTTCAATGTCTGTGCATATCTAGATGACCAAGGCTATAAAGTCCGAAACATGGTTGGTGGAATGATGAATTGGACAGGAGAAACGAAGTAATATTTGGCAAGGCTTCCTCCAATAATTCCTGATAAGAGATATAAAAATTAAATATTAATAAGTAATTAAACGTGAATTTATAAAGGATTCACGTTTTTATTTTTTAAAAACAATAATAAAATAGTAAATAACGGTAATATTTTATTGAAAAACAATAAAATATTGGTTAGGATGATAATATATAACATTTGGAGGGAAAGAAATGACACTTACTTTATTGCTCGGTATTTTATTAGTGATTATTTTAGGAATTTATAAAAACAAACTTGTGAATTACATAGGTACCAATAATCGCATAGTAAATAAACTATCAAGCTATAATTGGTTCCAAAATCCATGGCTCAGTGGTTTATTTCTTTTTGTTTTGAATGCCATTTTATTTGGCTCTACTTTATTAATACTCTATGGACTTAGTTTCTTAATGATCCCTTACATCCATTTATTCATTATGGTGGGAGCTGTTCTAGTAAGTCTGATTGCATGGATTATCCTTTTGAATGCCTGGAAAGGTGATAAAAAGGGGCGTTTACTAAGAGGGTTTCTAGGCAGTAGCTTTTATTTAATCCTTACACTTGTTTTCGCTTATATGATTGTCACTCTTGAACCACAATTTCCAGGGGACGATACCTTTATGGCATTCATCGGACTCGTCATGGCCATCACCGTAACCCTAGTCGCTTTCATCACCTGCTTTTTATTTACAGGTCTTTTTGCAAGAAAGGAAATGAACTAATTCTTTCATATGGGGAAGTATAAGGGCGCACTATTGAAAAACATATGATGCGGATAAGAAGTGACCTCTGGGAAAAAAGAGGAAAAAGTCATGGCATAAGTATCGGATAAGGAGTGACTTCTGGATAAAAGAGGAAAAAGTCATGGCATAAGTATCGGATAAGAAGTGACTTCTGGATAAAAGAGGAAAAGGTCATGGCATAAGTATTGGATAAGGAGCGACTTCTGGAAAAAGAGGGAAGGGCCATGGCAAAAGTATAGGATTAAGAAGTGACTTCTGGGAAAAAAAGAGGAAAAGGCCATGGCAAAAGCAGCGGATAAGAGGTAACTATTGGATAAAAAAGGAACATGGTATAAGTATCGGATAAGAAGTGACTTTCGGATAATAGTGGAAAAAGGTATTACATATGGATAAAGCAGAAAAAAACATAGAAAAACCCAGATCCATTCCGGTTTATTAGTCATTTATATTGTGAAAATAAATCTAGAAGCTTTTTTTGCAACCCTTACGTTCCTTTTTTCGACTATACCTTAAAGGGGGTATACGAAATGAAATATATAAAAGAGATACTTGTTTTAGTGTTACTTTTCTTGATTTTTATTGGTTTGTTCCCACGTCAGGCAACTGCATGTTCATGTGCCTATCCTGAATCTGTAAAGGATGAGTTAAATAGAAAAACGGCCGTATTTTCTGGTAGAGTCATTAAAATGGAAGATGAAAATAAACTTTCCTACATTAAATCAAGTGCCGATCCGATTAAAGTGTTATTTGAAGTCACTGATAGTTGGAAAGGTGTTGATAGTTCTCAAGTTATTGTAAGCGCTGCAAGATCTAGTGCAAGCTGCGGGTATGAATTTGAATTAGATAAGGAATATATTGTCTATGCCTATGGGGAAATTAATAATTTAGAAACAGGGTTGTGCGAGAGGACGGCATTATTATCTGCAGCAGGGGACGATTTAGCGATGCTTGGCCAGGGGAAATCCCCCACCAAACAAGTAGATTTGCAAAATGAATTAGGAAACTCAAATGTGTTTTTGTATCTTGCCATCAGTGTCATTATCCTAGTTATAGGACTGTTCTTCCGTAAAAAAATGAAAAAATCTTAATTTGTAAGCTTATAAGTCTAAAACTCTGTCAATACTAGTATTGGAGGTGGAGTTTGTGGCTTTGAAGGTAAGGATTTTTGATGAAGAACATGAAAAGGACCTCGAACATAAGATGAACCGCTTTTTAGAACAGATTGGAGAAGGAGATATTATTGATATCAAATTCCAGGTCGGCGTATCTTGCGATCAAGAGGATGACCAAATTTTTTGTTTTTCTGCAATGGTTATATATAGAGCCTAACCCACAATAAATACAGTGTGTTAGGCTCTACTTTATTTTCGTATGGCTGATGCTTGTTTACCTGCGTTTTCGCCTGCTAATCTCCCCGTCACAAGGGCTGATGTTATATTGTAGCCCCCCGTATATCCGTGTATATCAAGAATTTCTCCGCAGAAAAAGAGTCCCTTCATGAGTTTTGATTCCATTTCCTTTGGATGAATTTCTTTGATTGAAACACCACCACCAGTTACAAATGCTTTCTCAATTGGCAAAGTGCCATTTACTGTGAATTGGAATTGTTTACAATCCTTAGCAAATGCACGAATGCGATCATGAGACAAGTTTGCAAATGTAACCTGTGGGTCAATCTCATTTCTTTCTAATAAAAATAGTAAATATCTTTCTGGTAAAAATCCTTTTAAGATATTTTTTAAAGCCTTTTTAGGCTCTTCTTTCACTAATTTCAATATCTGTTGAAAAATTTGCTCTTCGTTCATCGCAGGAAGCGCATCAATACTAATGACTACATGATCTACTTTAAACTTTTTCATCGTCTTTACAACAAACTGGCTGCAGCGTAAAATGGCAGGTCCCGAAATTCCGAAATGAGTAAACAACATGTCCATTTGATGGGTAATTACCGTCTTACCTTTAGGATTCAGAACACTAACAGCAACATCTCGTAATGCCAGTCCTTGTAAGGCTTTATTTTTAATAAAATCTTCGTTTGATGTTACCGGAACCTCCGTAGGGAAGAGGTCTGTGATTGTATGACCGGCAGCCTTTGCCCATGCATATCCGTCACCAGTTGAACCTGTTTGTGGTACAGATTTACCGCCGACAGCGACAACGATACAGTTTGCTTCTAGGTATTCACCGTTTTTTAAGTGCACAGCTGCGACCCTGCCATCTTTATAGTCGATCTTTGCAACGGGTGTATCCGTTTTGATATGAACTTGTAAAGACTCAAGTTTATTTAATAGGGCATCCACAACAGACTGGGCTTTATTTGTCGTCGGAAACATCCTGCCATGGTCTTCTTCTTTAAGTTGAATCCCTAACTTTTCAAAGAATGCGATAATATCTTCGTTATTAAAAACAGAGAATGCACTATACAAAAATCTGCCGTTACCTGGGATATGCTTGATGATTTCTTCTATTGGGAGTCGGTTTGTGACATTACAACGCCCTCCACCTGAAATTGCAAGCTTTCTCCCAAGCTTGTTCCCTTTATCTAAAAGAAGAACTTTCGCTCCTTGCTCTCCAGCTGCAATCGCAGCCATTAAGCCAGAAGGTCCCCCTCCAATTACAATTACATCATACTGCAAATAGAACACTCCTTATAATCAAATTCAGCTTGGAGTCTGCCAAGTTGAATAAAGTTAATCTAAAAATCGTTGGCGGTCCTTAGGAGAAGGAATTGTGCAGCTTTCCTGTTTTCCAAACCATTTATAACGATTATTGGCAATTACATGATAAAATATATCCCTGATAGGTGCTGGCACAATTCTAAAAATCGAAAGGAAACGATATGGTCCTTTGAGATTTCGACAGACCCTAAGTGCAGCATTTGATTTTGTATAAAAATAGTCCCCTTCAATTAATACGAAACTATTTATGTTTTCGGAAATACCATGTTTTCTCAACAGGTCTTTTCCCACTTCACTTTGAAGGGATGCAAAAAGATAACGTTGTTTCCAATCTCTTTTAAGGATAAATTGGACACTGCTGTTGCAAAACGTACAAACGCCATCAAACAAAATAATATCTTTCATGGCTTTTCACACTCCCATGTTTTCCTTATTACATCATATCATGGGATTGATTAATAGTTGAAACATAGAATACGTTGAAATTAAAAACTAACAAGTCTAAACTATACATTACAATGCTAAAGAAGCCAAATAGTCAAGAAACCGACAAATAATTATAGGTTAATAATTTTTATAAGTATGATAAAATTGATAAGTTAGTCTAACTATATTCAGATGTAGCATATATTTTTATACTGTTTTAAAATGGCTTAATGTTATAAAAGAACCGTGGTTCCCCTTGGCTGAATAAATTTAACCTCCTGCGGATGTCACAGATTCTTAGCAAAACTTTTCGACCGTGCTCGAAAAAAATCTAAATGCAATACGCCAAGGCGTAGTTGATTAGAAGTAAAGATTGGGGATTTTATATGTCAGATTCGAAACTATTGCGTGGGACGTTTGTTTTAACCCTTGCTACATATATTTCTCGAGTACTTGGAATGATCTATGTGTTTCCCTTCGTGTATTTAGTCGGAAGCCTTGGATCTGCCCTTTATTCTTATGGATATGCACAATATACAATTTTTTTATTTATATCAACAGCGGGAATTCCAGCTGCTGTTTCTAAATTTGTTTCAAAATATAATTCTTTAGGTGATTATCATACCGGAATGAGGATGTATAAATCTGGGCTAGTCGTAATGGGGCTTACAGGTTTAGTCGGTTTTACAATCCTTAACTTAATTGCACCGCTTCTTGCGCCAATTGTTCTTGGAGGGGGAGATGCAGGAAATACGGTTGAAGATGTTACGTTCGTGATCCGAATGGTAAGTTTTGCACTACTGGTTGTTCCGATTATGAGTATTCAACGAGGCTTCTTCCAAGGTCACCAATCAATGGGACCAACTGCTGTTTCTCAGGTTGTGGAACAGATTGTACGTATTTCCTTTGTTCTGGCAGCAACCTTTATTGTGATGAAGATAATCGATGGAGAGAGAGTATTTGCTGTTGGATTGGCTACATTTGGTGCCTTTATTGGGGCGCTTGGTGGTTTGGCAGTCCTCCTATGGTATTGGTTCAAGCGAAAACCATACTTAGATGAAATGCTCGCGAAAAGTAAACCTCAAACAGATATGACAACAAAAGAGATGTTTAGGGAGCTGTTTTCTTATGCAGGACCTTTTGTCATTGTCGGACTTGCGATTCCGCTTTATCAATATGTTGACCAACTTACATTTAACAAAACAATGATGGGCAACGGCGTTGATAAAGATATATCTGAAGGATTATTTTCATATGTCACCTTCATGGTTCCTAAATTGGTTATGATTCCTGTTTCTTTAGCTACGGCATTTAGTCTAACGCTTGTACCAACGATTACAAAGTCGTTTACATCTGGGGACTTTAGTTTACTTAGAAGTCAAATTGATAAAACCTTTCAAATTTGTGTGCTGTTAGTATTACCAGCCGTGGTTGGTTTATCAGTATTAGCTTATCCAGCCTTTAATGCATTTTTTGAAATGAGTGAAGCTGGTGGTCGGATTTTAAGATGGTATGCACCTGTCGCGATACTATTTTCTTTCTATTCGATTTCAGCTGCTATTCTTCAAGGAATTAACAAGCAAAAGTTTGCAGTGGTAAGTTTGTTTATGGGGCTAATTCTCAAAATTAGTTTTAATAGTCCGTTTATCTCCTGGTTTGGTGAAATTGGTTCAATACTAGCTACAGCCTTAGGATACACGGTGGCCATTTTATATTGTTTCTGGATGATTGCAAGACATACAGGATATAAATACTCAATGTTTGCAAGAAGGTCGTTATTAATGGCTATTTTCGCAACCGCTATGGCATCGGCTATAATTTTAATCGGATGGCTTTTATCTTTTGTTGTTGGATTTGAAAATGGTAGGGTGCAGTCAGTTTTCGTGCTCTTAGTTGGGGTAGTAATTGGGGCTGCTGTTTACCTGCTTTTAGCCTATCGTTCGCGACTATTGGAGGTCCTCCTCGGCAATCGATTTAGATTTTTATCAAGAGATAGAAAAAAGGCTGTACAGTAAGTGTCAGCCTTTTTTTCGAATATATTTATTCATTTGTGTGAGAGGAACAATCTTTCTTCCGGGTTAGAAGGTCATACAAGTAAGTTAGCCTTGGAAGGTTCCAAGGCCAAGACGACGCTCAATGCGGTCTACGCGGCGGTCTAAACGATCAATCTGGTTTTCTAGTCTTTGGATTTGGCGCTCAAGACGTTCGAGACGACGGTCTACGTTTCCGCCTCCACCTGGAAATCCAGGAAAGAAGCCCTGAGGTTGTTGACGATAATCATAATAATACATATTGGTATCGCTCCTTTTTCTTTATAAAAATACAATAACAGTGTATGTATGAAGGGCGTTTGTGCAATGAATAAAACGCCTATTCTAATTAAGAATGGGTATTCGCGGAGTAAAAAAGGAGGTATATGCATTGCGAATTGATAAATTACTTGCCAATCGAGGATTTGGAAGTAGGAAAGAAGTTAAAAGCCTATTAAAATCGGGAGCTGTTCAAATAAATGGAGTAGCTACCAAAGATTCTAGTAAGCATGTAAATGTAGAATTAGATTCAGTCACCGTTCATGGTGAAATAATCGAATACAAGGAATTCATTTATCTAATGTTAAATAAACCTCAGGGTTTCATATCTGCAACTGAGGATCATCTTCATGACACTGTTATTGATTTATTGGAGATGGAAGATACGATTTACAAACCTTTTCCAGTCGGACGTTTGGATAAGGATACAGAAGGTTTATTGTTGTTAACAAATGACGGTCAGCTTGCACATCAATTGCTTTCCCCAAAAAAACATGTGCCCAAAACCTATGTAGCTATTATTGAAGGTGAAGTAACTCAAGAGGATGTAGAGGCATTTCGAAACGGGGTTACTCTTGATGATGGATATGAAACTATGCCAGCGGAACTAAGAATCATTAGCAGTGGTTTACGTTCTGAAATCGAAGTAATCATTGAAGAAGGAAAGTTCCATCAAGTAAAACGAATGTTTGAATCGGTAGGGAAGCGAGTCATTTATTTGAAAAGGATTAAAATGGGGCCGTTACCACTAGATGAATCTCTAGAGTTAGGGGAATATCGTGAGTTAACGGATAATGAGGTCTTGCAATTAAAGAACTATACGAAAAATTAACTAGGGCTGTCATTAAGACAGCCCTTTATTTCTTGCAAATATAGTTTCTATATATGTATCTGTATGAATAGGCTTTCTATTGTGAAGTTATTTGCTACCTTCTTCTTGCGCCCCTTACAATTGGTTGCTAAGATATTTTGACTTTCTTTTTTGTGATTGTCCATTTTCCTCGGCTAGGGCTGCGAACCAAATCATTATATGCTAACACATTCAAATCGCGCTGAATGGTTCTTGATGTTATACCAAATTCATCAACAAGCTCCTGTGTAGTTACAGTCCCTTTTTCGTTAATAAACATGTAGACTGATTTGATACGAGTTAACATACGGTTTGTTGAAGGCTTCAAAAAACCACTCCTTATCATTTTTGTACATGCTGACATGCCTCAGTCTTCCTATTAATCAAATCGCTTTTTAAAAATAACAATTGGTATGACGTATTCTTATTTTAAACAAACAATCTTATATATATGACCTTTTATCACCTCTTCTCTTTACAGGTGCGTTTGCTATATATATATAGTTGTAACTGAATAGTATGACTATTTCCACAATTTTTTTCAAGAATTTACAATTTACCTCTATTATTATCATAAATTATTTCTACTATTCTGTTTTTTACATTTTAATTACAGTTTGGTAAAGGTCGTCCAAAATAAGGAAACCTTTTTTCATGATTTTCGTATGTAATGGTGGAGGGGTTGTGAATGGAACAGACATTATTGGAAGTCTCAATACAGGATTCAGGCTATGAGCAAAATAATAAGATTATAGAAGATCTTTCTTTTTCAATTAGCCGAGGTGAAATCGTTGGGCTTATAGGACCGAATGGTGCAGGTAAAAGTACAACGATAAAAACAATTCTTGGATTATTGGAAAACACAAATAGCAAGATTGATTTTATCAATAACCATACATATGCTTATATTCCGGAACGCCCGGTTTTTTATGATGAATTGACATTATGGGAACATCTAGACCTTGCGGCGGGTGTAATGGGGATTGAAGATTCGCAGTTTAATGAAAGGGCAATGAAACTAGTTAACCTTTTCCATATGGAAAAGGCGATACATAAGCTTCCAAGTACTTTCTCAAAAGGGATGCAGCAAAAGGTTATGCTCATAACTGCCTTTCTAATAAAACCGGATATTTATATAATCGATGAACCATTTGTCGGTTTAGATCCAATGGCGATGCAGGACTTTTTAACACTAATCGATAATGAGAAAGAACGAGGGGCAGGAATTCTGATGTGTACACATGTATTAGATACTGCGGAAAAGGTATGTGATCGTTTCCTATTGGTTGCGAGTGGAAGGCTCAAGGCTGAGGGTAACCTTGATTATATTCGAGCAGAAGCAAAACTTCCTGAGGCTGCACTTTTACAGTGTTTCAACCAAATCGTACAAGGTGAATCGTCGAATGAATAACAGTCTTTTTAAAACTCGATTTCGTAAGGAGATTGGGTATCAATGGGGTGTATTTAAGAGTGTAGTAGATTGGACCATATTCCTCTATTTATTTATTCCTGCCCTTGCGATAGGAGGCTACCATTATTATATATGGTGGTCTGAAATTCCAAGCTGGGTTAATGGTTTCCCACTTACCTTTCTATTTATTTTGCTCTATTTTTTTTGCTGGGAAGGTCGGATTCGGACATTTTTGGAGGAAGCAGACCAATTATTTTTACTTCAAAAACGCTACCTTGTTGTGGCTTTGAAAAAATCGACTCGTAATCTATATGTTCTTGGCTATAGTGTGGGAGTACTTATTCTTGTCGGGATATTAGCGCCATTCTTATTCAATTATTACAATTTATCTTGGTTAGAAATTCTTATGGTTACCTTTTATTTTATCAGTCTAAAAGCACTTATTCTCGGATGGAAGCAATACCTGGATGATATCGTTTCGGCATGGAAAAAAGGTTTTTTTACAGTTTTATTATTCGTTGCATTAGGTGCTTTCACATTTTCATTTGTAACTTGGGCACTTGAACAGTTTACCTTTCTATTACTAATGATTGGCCTTATTCAATGGTACTTATTCTGGGTGAAATCTTCTAAAAGGATATATAAGTTAACAACCTTTTCTAAGGATGTTGAGGTAGAGAACATGCTGAAGCTGAAGTATGTTAGGAATATCTTTGTTTTTTCCGAATATGTTGAAAAAACACCAAATCAAAAGAAGCGAAGCTCATTATTTTATCGGAACTCAAAACGAATTTATAATAAACGTAATCGCCAGAAAAGTTTACAGGAATTATTTATTAAAGTCCTTTTCAGGAACAAAATGTATTTGTTTCAATGTTTACAAATCTCAAGCATCACGACGGCAGCCTTGATTGTCATCCCCCCAATTTGGATTAAATGTATGATCTTTTTTGGCTATATTATCATACTAAGAATGTGGATAAAGATTGTATATAAGCGGACCATGTCCAATCACTTTATCGTTAATGTTAGAAAAGATGATATTATTCGTATACAGGCGGAACACTATATTGTGAATTTAATATCGCTTCCTGTAATATCTATCGTAGGATTAATACTAATTTTAATCATAGTGTAAGGAGAATTAAAATGGAGCAGATTAACTGGCTTGAAGAAGTAACAAAACGTAAAGATCAAATGATTAAAGATACTCAAGATTTTTTGAGAATAAAAAGTGTCCTTGATGAAGAACATGGAACTCCAAATGCACCGTTTGGGGAGGGAATTGATGAGGCATTACACTATCTATTAGACAAAGGCAGTGCAGAAGGCTTTAGCGCTAAAAACCTTGATGGATATGCAGGCCATCTTGAAATGGGTTCTGGAAATGATTTGATTGGAATTTTATGCCATATTGATGTTGTACCAGAAGGGGATGGCTGGTCTAGTGATCCATTTGGGGCAGAAATTCATGACGGAAAAATAATTGCAAGAGGCTCACTCGATGATAAAGGTCCAACGATGGCTGCATATTACGCAATGAAAATAGTGAAAGAACTAAATTTGCCACTTTCTAAGCGTGTTAGAATGATCATTGGAACGGATGAAGAAAGTGATTGGCGCTGTGTGGACCATTATTTTAAGCACGAAGAAATGCCGACAATGGGCTTCGCACCAGATGCGGATTTCCCAATTATTTATGCTGAAAAAGGAATCGCTGATTTTGATATGGTTCAAAAATCGGATCAAGTTTCTGATGGTGATCTTCTGTTAGAATCGTTCAGTTCTGGGAGACGCTACAACATGGTTCCTGATTTTGCAGAAGCCAAGCTTGAAGGGAAAGCAAATCTTCAAGAAATGGTGAATGATTTCCAAGGATTTTTACATAAAAATACATTAGAAGGTCGTGGCATATGTGATGAAGATACCGTCATTTTTCAGCTTGAAGGTGTGTCTGCTCATGGGATGGAGCCAGACCATGGAAAAAATGCGGGCTTATATTTGGCAACCTTTTTACAAGGATTTTCATTAGATGAACAAGCAAGGCAATATATAAACTTCATTCATGAATATTTCGTTGGTGATTCAAGAGGAAGAAGTCTTGGTGTCGCTTATCGTGATGACATTACGGGTGATCTAACCATAAATGTTGGAAAGCTTTCCTATTCATCAATGAATGGTGGAAGATTAGGATTAAATTTACGTTATCCAGTAACAAATGATATGGAAGGAACGAAGAAGAAACTTGAGGAAATATGTGAGAAGTTCGGATTCGAGCTTACGAATTACAGTAATTCTTCACCACACCATGTTGACAAGAATCATCCACTAATTCAAACACTTCAAAAAGTCTATGAACAGCAAACTGGTGAAGAGGCTACTTTGGTTTCAATTGGTGGAGGAACATATGCAAGGTCATTAAAAGCAGGTGTGGCATTTGGACCATTGTTTCCAGGTCGTCCGGATGTTGCCCACCAAAAAGATGAATTTATTTTAGTAGATGATTTAGTTGCGGCAACAGCAATCTATGCTCAAGCAATTTATGAATTAGCGAAATAAGATGCTGGAGCCCGCCCTGATGGCGGGCTTTTAAATTAGGATATAGAAGTAAGTGCTAACTCCGAGAGAATCCCCCTAGTTTCCCTTTATCCGTAAGTTTGCTAAAATGGGTAAATAAATTATGTCAAAAAAGGAGCTTAAAAAATGGAGCATCAAACTCACTACTTTCTTGCACTTGCACTTCCTCCAGAGACAAAAGAGCTCTTGTTTAAATGGCGGAAAATGCTGGACCCACGCCTACCGTTTAAGTCATGGGTTCATCCTGAGGATTTACACATTACGCTTGCTTTTTTAGGGGGGCAGGCATCGTTTAAACAGTTGACTTCCATCAAAAAAGAAATGCCGGAAATCGCTAAGGAGCATCAACACTTTACTCTTCAACTCAATGGGCTAGGAACGTTTGGTAAATCAGATTCTCCTCGTATCTTATGGGCTGGAGTAGAAGAAAGCGAACCATTAATAGCTCTTCAAAAAGATATTTATCAAGCGTGCACGGACTTGGGTTTTTCACTTGATAAACGAAAGTTTACTCCACATATAACTATGGCAAGAAAATGGAAATCTGAAACCCCTTTTTCTACAAATGATTTAAATGAAATCGTACAACCTAAGGAAGATCAGTCACTATTTAAAGCAGAACATTTTGTGTTATATCAAACTCACTTGAATCGAACGCCAAAGTATCAGCCGTTATCGATTTTTTCATTGAGCTAAAAAGGCGATGTTCAAAAAAATTCCAAATGATAAACTTCAGATATCTGCTTCACTCGGCCTCTCTGGTCCTCGAGACTGCCGTTTCTTTATCTACTGGCTACTGATTTGTCTAATTTTTGAACACGTATTAAAAGGGGAAGTTTTACGATGAGATTTGTTAAGATTTGTTTTCAAATTGCCATTTTATATATGATTTATTGGGTCGGAACGTTGATACAAGGGCTTTTACACACATCTATTCCAGGTAGTATTATTGGGATGATTTTGTTATTTATCTTGTTACAAACCAACATCATTAAAGAAAAGTGGCTTGGAGAAGGGGCTCAATTTTTACTTGCGTATTTGGCACTGCTCTTTGTGCCAGCAACTGTCGGGATCATGGATTATCTCCCCTTTTTCAAAGGGAAGGGTTTTATTACGGTTGCCATTGTGTTGTTAAGTACAATTCTAGTTATGCTTACATCAGGTATAGTTGGTGATAAATTAGCAGCTAGAAAGCAACAAAAACAAAGCACGAATATTGAGGAGGGCTTTGGAGCATGAATACTCTATATGCGATCAGCTCAATCGTTTGTACAATCACTATTTTTCTGTTGATGACGCGTCTGTATAAACGATATTCTCACCCGTTACTAGTACCAATTGCAACAACTACCCTTGTGGTTCTTATTATTTTGTTATTTTTCTCAATCCCTTATAAAACTTATATGTTGGGTGGAAAATGGATAGATGAGCTACTCGGACCTGCAGTTGTGGCATTGGCCTATCCTTTGTATCAAAATCGCAAATCGTTAAAGGAATTTTTCATTCCGATTATCATTGGCGTCTTTGTAGGTTCTACGACAGGAATTATTACAGGAATATATTTTTCAAAAGTTTTAGGCATCGATTCAGATATCATCCTTTCTATTGCTCCAAAATCAGTTACATCTCCGGTTGCTATGGATATTGCAAGCATGACGGGTGGAATTCCCGCATTGGCTGCCGTATATGTAATGTTTGCGGGAATTTCGGGTGCGATGTTTGGTCCACTTCTTTTAAAAATGGTAAAGGTCAATCACTTTGTCGGTGTTGGTTTAGGATTTGGGACCGCATCACATGGTATTGGCACAGCTAGGGCATTGGAAATAGGAACAAATCAAGGGGCAATAAGCTCGATTGCGATGATTTTAAGTGCGGTCTACACATCAATCATATTGCCAGTTTTGTTTTCTTTTTTTCTATAATGAGGTGAAAAGAAGTTGGGACAACTAATAAAATTGCAGGATTATATATCTAGGTATGAAATTGATATGTTTCGGTATCCAGGCCAGTTTATCCGTCAAAAAAGAAAACAATGGGAACAGACAACGGTAGAGAAACAACATTTTCTTGATCATATCTTTGATTTTCAAATGAAATGGGCAAGCTCTACGATTCGGGAAAAATCATATATAGATAAGGAATTTTACAAGGATCATAATTTAAAATACTTTCTTCAGCGATTTCCAGATACGTATCTTGTGTTATATAGACCCATATTCAAGTTGAAAAATGCGCCGGTTGAAGTGGAAATTATCATGATTAGTCCGACGACAACTTGGTTAATTACCATTCTTGAAGGGGTAGAAAATAGTGTATTTATCGGTTCAAATGATAGGTTTTGGATTGAACGAAAAGGAAAGCATGATAAAAAAGTGTTATCACCGATGATTGAGCTTGATCGAATGGATGGTATCGTTCGTACGATTTATTCTTTATATGATATCGTGCTACCAATTCGGAAAGTGATATTGAATCGTACAGGCTATATTGATTTTCCGCTTGCACCATTTGATGTGGATTTAGTGGAAAAAAGAAAATATGAAGAGTGGTTTACTGGTTTGCGAAATACAAGTTCTCCATTAAAACATATGCAATTAAAAGCATGCAATGCGTTACTACAATACTGTCATACAGTTTGTGTGCGTAGGATGGAATAGGGGTGTAAATGAATGCACACTTTTTCTATTGTCATCTCTAAGAATATAAAATACTATTAAGTCATGAATGTCATATTCTTTTGAGGATAAACTATGAAACTATTGATTTTTATTGTAAATAAACAGGCTGGTAATGGAAAGGGACTAAAAGTCTGGAACCAGCTTAAACATGAATTAGAACAGAAAAAGATCCACTATCGTTCTTTCTTCACAAAATACCCAAATCATGCAGGTGAATTGGCGCGACAAATCGGTTCAATGTTCGATGTTAAGGTGGAGGCTGTCGTCGCTGTTGGGGGTGATGGAACCATTAATGAAGTCGTGAATGGAATGGTGTATTATCCTGAGATTAAGGTGGGATATATCCCAGCTGGCTCTGGTAATGATTTTTCAAGAGGTTTTAATGTGCCAAGTTCTCCATTAGATGCACTCTCCTTTATTATTCGCAATAAATCAGGTAAGGGAAAATTGTTTGATATCGGAAAATGCAAGATTCAAGGGAAAACAAAGAGCTCCTATTTTGTGAGTAGCTTAGGAACAGGTTTTGACGCTGCAGTTGCGAAGCAAACAAATGAATCGCAAATAAAAAAATACTTAAATAAGGTGCATCTCGGCTCATTAGCATATGTCTTTGCACTGATTCGCCTCCTTTTTACTTATCGCCTTACGAACGTTGCAGTAAGCATTGACGGAAAAGAATTCCATTATGAAGATGTTTGGTTTGTGACCGTTTCAAATCAACCTTTTTATGGCGGAGGTATGAAAATAGCGCCACAGGCAAAGACAACAGATGGTTTATTTGATGTTACAATCGTTCATCATCTTTCAAGAATCAAACTTTTATTTGTATTTGTGACCGTTTTCTTCGGAACTCATACTAAGTTTAAGGAAATTGCGCAGCATAAAGGTGTAACTATCCGTATTGAATCAGATGAGAATATGTTCGTTCATACGGATGGCGAATTCATTGGCCAAACTCCAGTTAAGGTTGATGTTCAGCATCGACAAATACCTTTTTTGGTCGAATAATCCTATTTGGTACTATTTGCCTGTGTTATTTTTGCTATTTTTTATAGCGAAAAAGTTTCTTTATCTTGACTTTAATTGTAAATGAACGCTAAAATTTAGTAAGATAGCTATTGTAATATGGTATGTTCAATAGCTGTCTTTTTTATTTTATATTTATTAGGAAATGTTGTGTTGAAATTGGAGATAAACTGGCTTACATACGTATTAGGCAACGAGTGGGAATACTCCCCAGCGGGTGGTGCAACGGGAGACGCGTATTTTGCCCAATTAAATGATAAAAAAATATTTCTTAAACGAAATTCATCCCCGTTTCTTGCGGTTCTTTCTGCAGAAGGGATTGTTCCAAAGTTAATTTGGACTAAGCGTCTCGAAAATGGCGATGTTGTCACAGCACAGCAATGGCTCAGTGGCAGAGAATTAAAACCTGCTGAGATGAACGGTGAAAATGTGGCTGGATTACTTAAAAAAATTCATCAGTCCAATGAGCTATTAGAAATGCTTAGACGTATAGGTAAAAAGCCTATAGAAGCCAAAGATGTTTTGGACGATGTATTACGAAAATTGCATCCAGATTTATTAAAGTTTGAAATTGTGAACAAGGCCATTACTTTTTTAGAGCAAGAACTTGAAAATATGAAACATGACCATAGTGTCGTATGTCATTCAGATGTTAATCATAACAATTGGTTATTATCAGATAGCAATGAGCTCTACTTAATTGACTGGGATGGAGCAATGATTGCAGATCCTGCAGTTGATATTGGAATGCTTTTACATTGGTATATAAAAAAAGAAGACTGGCCAAAATGGATCAGTCTCTACGGAATGGAATTGACAGATAATTTGCTTCTGCGTATGAAATGGTATGTGGTTGCACAATCTTTGCATCTTCTGGGTTGGTATCAAGTAAAAAAGAAGGAGAAGGAAATCCTTCATTGGCTTCAATATTTGGAGCACCTTTTATGAGTATTGGTCAATATCTGAAATCCACTGATTAATTTGATTTTGATGAGATTCAATATGGTTATCCAGATGCTGGGTATATTGACCTTGTTGACTATAGGAATAGACGTCAGTTAGAACCTGTTTCACACTCTGGTCAATATTTGGGTTTGCCAGAAGGGATTGAATCAGTCTACCTAATTGTTCACATTCAGATACTGTACCACAGCAATCCATTTGGTGATTTGATAATATATCCTTTAAAATATCCATTTGATGTGTATAATCTAGAGGCATTTTAAGAACACTTCCTTTTTGATGTTGTCTCTATACTACATTTCCATGAAATGACCATTTTTATACGATATAAACACGAAACTCACCAATCGGTGGGTTTACGTTTTTTATTGGCATTAACACATCCAACAAAGCCTTGCACGAAATTGTTGGACATGTTATTCTTTTGTGCGATACAACTTTAATAGGATGGTCAAAAAGTCTGGTGAAAATGACAATTTAATCTGAACACGTATTTAAATGAGGTGGCAATCATGCGTTTGCGCAATAAACCGTGGGCGAAGGAAAAATTAGCGTCATACCCACAGTATGTAATTGAGAATCCAGTTGAACATAAAGGGAAATGGAATCAAGTATTTGGAAATGATAATCCAATTCATATAGAAGTAGGTACAGGTAAAGGTAGATTCGTAACAGAGATGGCAAAAGCTCATCCTCATAACAACTATATTGGGATTGAATTATATGAAAGTGTAATAGTCTCAGCACTAGATCATGTTATTGAGGCAGAGATTCCAAATCTTAAATTATTAAATCAAAATGCTGTTAAGCTTAGGGACTTTTTTGAAAAAGGAGAAATTGACCGCGTTTATCTCAATTTTAGTGATCCCTGGCCAAAGACACGTCATGAAAAACGTCGTTTAACCTACAAAACGTTTTTACAAATGTATGAGGATATCCTTGGTGACGAAGGTGAAATTCATTTTAAAACGGATAATCGTGGATTATTCGAATATTCGTTAAGAAGTTTTTCTGAATACGGTCTTCTTTTAACATTTGTTAGTCTTGACCTGCATAAATCAGATTTTGAAGGTAATATCATGACTGAATATGAAGAAAAATTTTCAGAAATGGGACATCCGATTTATCGATCAGAGGTCCGCTACCAACATAAATAATCCTAACATCCCCCATAAACTGTGGTTTATGGGTTTTTTTTGTTGGTGGGATAACTCTACGGAAAGATGATTTATAAATTTTCATAATAATGGTAAAATGGGGATAACCGTTTGTGAAGGGTGGGGAAAGAATGGAACAGCTTGTAATTGGTGATATTACACTTACTTGGTTAAATGGCGGTGTTACACATTTAGATGGTGGCGCAATGTTTGGTGTTGTACCTAAACCGTTATGGTCAAAAAGATATCCACATAATGAAAAAAATCAAATTGAACTGCGAACAGATCCAATCCTTGTTAAGGCAGGTTCAAAAAATATTTTAATTGAATCAGGAATTGGTAATGGGAAACTGACTGATAAGCTCAAACGAAATTTTGGGGTCATGGAGGAATCTTCTATTGATAAGTCTTTAGCAGAGCTTGGACTTACTACGAGCGATATTGATATCATCCTTATGACTCACCTTCATTTTGACCATGCATGTGGGCTTACGAAGTGGGAAAATGATAAATTGGTTCCTACCTTTGAGAACGCTGTCATTTATGCAACAGATGTGGAATGGCAAGAAATGAGAAATCCGAATATCCGCTCAAAAGCAACATACTGGAAAGATAATTGGGAAGCAATCGAACATCAAGTAAATACGTTTACTGACAAGCTTGAGATAGTCCCTGGAATTACCATGATACATACAGGTGGACATAGTGATGGACATTCTATTATTTTTATAGAAAGCCAGGATGAACAGGCAATACATATGGCGGATATCATGCCGACACATGCCCATCAAAATGTTTTGTGGGTATTGGCCTATGATGATTACCCAATGAAATCGATTGAGCAAAAACAAAAATGGATGGGTGAAGGACTTGCAAACGAAGCATGGTATATTTTTTATCATGATGCTTTATATCGAGCAATTAAATGGAATCAAAGTGGAGAAATAATTGATTCATTGAAAAAGAATTCGTGAATAAAAAATTAGCTTATAAGTAGTAAAATCTTATAAGCTAATATGCCTTACAATGGGTTAACTTCTAATATGGAACCTGTTTTTGCATCCATTACGAATTCGTATTGGTGGCTTCCTTGATTTAATTTGCGAGAAATGCCACCTTTGTATACTTGATAGTGTATGCCTGATTTTGTGTAGTCTTCTGGATTCATTTGAATCCAAGAACCATCAATTGGTCCATTCTTTTTGAAAGCTTCTTTGGCTAGTTTTAATGCTTTGTCACCGGGAATCGTTGAATCACTTAATGCTTCTTTAATAAGAAGTGCACTTGCAAATCCAACACCAAAACCAAGAAAAAACTTATTCCAGCTCATTAAATCCCTCCTAAACGAACTTAATCCTTGTGATAAGTATAACTTCTTTTTATGAAAATCTCCATGTTCGCTATGGTAACGAAAAAACAATTTCGATATACTAAATAATGTACATAATAGAATCAAATTTTTGCAAATTGTTACAACTCTTATATACCGAAAGGAGAATGACATTGAAACAGGATACACTTGAGCTTTTTAAAACGTTAACAGAGCTCCCTGGGGCTTCAGGGAATGAACACCAGGTAAGAAAGTTTATGCGTTCACAGCTTGAAAAATACTCAGATGAGGTTGTACAAGATGGATTAGGTAGTATTTTTGGAGTACGCCGTGGTGATGCTAATGGGCCAACTGTCATGGTTGCAGGCCATATGGACGAAGTTGGATTTATGATTACATCAATCACTGATAATGGGATGCTACGTTTCCAGACTTTAGGTGGCTGGTGGAGCCAAGTTCTTCTAGCGCAACGTGTGCAAGTAATTACTGACAATGGTCCTGTAATCGGGGTTATTGGTTCAATCCCTCCACATTTACTGGAAGAGAGCCAACGAAAAAAACCAATGGATATTAAAAATATGTTAATCGATATTGGTGCTGATGATCGTGAAGATGCAATCCGCTTGGGAATAAAGCCTGGTCAGCAGGTAGTTCCAATTTGTCCATTTACACCAATGGCTAACGAAAAGAAAATTTTAGCCAAAGCATGGGATAATCGCTATGGCTGTGGGCTTTCTATTGAGCTATTAAAAGAATTGCAGGGAATTGACTTACCGAATACACTTTATTCTGGAGCAACTGTACAAGAAGAAGTAGGTTTAAGAGGAGCAAGAACCTCGGCAACAATGATTAAACCTGATATTTTCTATGCCCTAGATGCAAGTCCAGCAAATGATATGTCTGGAGATAAGAGTGCATTTGGTAAACTTGGACATGGAGCTTTACTTCGAATATTTGACCGTACGATGATTACACATCGTGGTATGCGTGAGTTTATTTTAGACACTGCAGAATCAAATAATATTAAATACCAATATTTTGTTTCTCAAGGTGGAACAGATGCTGGTCAAGTTCATCTTTCAAATGAAGGTGTGCCATCAGCTGTAATCGGGATTTGCTCTCGTTATATACATACACATGCATCAATTATTCATGTGGATGACTATGCTGCTGCAAAAGAATTACTTGTTACCCTTGTAAAGAATTCTGATCGCACCACAGTGGATACTATTCGTCAAAATGGGTAAACAATAAGTTTAAAATTAATGTGCTCGGCTCTTGCCGAGCATTCGTTTTGGTAAAAAGGTGGGAATGAAATGATACGAATTGCAATTGGTACGGAAAATCCTGCAAAAGTAGATGCAATTATAAAAGGATTTCAGGGCATTGAGGCAAATTTTCATCCAACATCTGTTTCTTCGGATGTGTCAGCCCAACCATTTTCAGATAAGGAGACCATTCAAGGTGCAATTAATCGCGCAAAGTCTTCTCTTGAAAAGGAAGGCGCAGACCTAGGAATTGGCTTAGAGGGTGGGGTCGTTGAAACCGAGTTCGGGATGTTTTTATGTAATTGGGGCGCAATTGTTGATAAAGACAATGACCCGATAATTGCAGGTGGAGCAAGAATTCTCCTACCGTATGAAATAGCTAGAGAGTTAAAAAAGGGAATCGAACTTGGTGATGTGATGGAGGATTTCACAAAACAAAAGGATATTCGCAAGGCTGAGGGGGCAATCGGTATTTTCACGGACCAGTATGTGAATCGAAAAGATATGTTCACGCATGTCGTTAGGCTTCTAGTTGGCCAGTTTTCATATAGAAAAAAATTCAAGTCATAATTGTTACAATAAAATGGTACTTATTTCTTATTGATTAAAATATCTAGATTACCCTTGCAACTAATAAATTAATAGGTTTATTATAGAAAAAAGAATAGCTACCTTTTTAAGGGGTGAGAGAATATGAAACTAGGAAAAGTCTTTGTTTTCATTTTTCTATTGTTTGTAGGACTTTTGGCAGGTTGTGCATCGATTGAAGATGAATCTAAGGAAACGGTTGCAGCGGTCGAAGATATATTTAAAGCTCAACCCGAAAAGACAAATAGCGAAAACGGCGATGTATCCTTTTATCTGCCATCTACTATGGAGATAGAAGAGAAGGATGAAAATAACATAATCCTTCAAAACGGAAACCAAACATTTATTTTATTTGTTAATCCAAATGAAGAACGTACAAGTGATGTATTATATAATTCAGTCGATGCGAAGGAATTTGCAATTGACAAAACCTATACAGATAAAGAGCGATTTGGCTATGTAAAAGCTTTTGAGATTGAGGACAAGCTTTACCTTGTGACTGTGGGAATTGGCGGAATAAAAATGACGACTGAAACGAAGGTAAGCGACATTTCTGAAAGTGCAACTGAGATGATGCAAATCGTATCTTCCGTGAAATATTGATATTAAGCCCCTACACTGTTAGGGGCTTTTATTTGTTTTTAGATAAAGAATATATGATAATTAGTTCATACGGAAATTGGAGGTAAAGCCCATGAAAAAACTTGAAACGATAGACCAATATCAAGAATTAATCAAAAACGGAAAGAACATTTTTATGTTTTCAGCAGATTGGTGTCCAGACTGCCGTTTTATCGATCCATTTTTGCCTGAAATAGAGAGTTCTTATCCTGACTATACATTTTACTATGTAGACCGTGACGAATTTATTGATTTATGTGTAACTCTGAACGTTTTTGGTATACCAAGCTTTGTAGCTTACGAAGACGGAAAGGAAACAGGCCGTTTTGTAAGTAAGGACCGTAAAACAAAAGAAGAAATTCAACAATTCATTAATGGTCTCTCTTAAGATCACGCAGAGAGAGGAGATTGATTTTTATGGACTCAAAAAATAATAGAAAAATGGATTCAAAAAAAGTAAAGAATTTAATCCAAGAAAAGCTATCCCATCATAATTGGCAATTTTCTTTTGACCGTGAGAAAGATACTTTACGTATTGAGGATAAGGAAACGAAGAAAGGAACGACTGTCACACTTCCGGGAATAGTCGCCAAATACCAAGAAGAAGGTCCTGGAAGTCTTGATGAAGTCATTTATTATATTGAAGAATCTTTGACTTTTATGAATAGTGAATTGGAACTTGAGGGTAAAGAAAAAAACATTTTTCCTGTTATTCGTTCAACCTCCTTCCCGACAGAATCGAATGAGGGAGAAGAACTTATTTACGATGACCATACTGCAGAAACAAGAATCTATTATGCTCTAGATTTAGGAACAACGTACCGCTTGGTCGATAAAAAACTTTTACAAAAAGAAAATTGGAAGTTTGAACGGATCCGTGAAATAGCGAGATTTAATTTACGTTCCCTAGATGTTTCATACAAAACTGACGAAGTTGCAGGCAATACCTTCTATTTTATTAATAAAAACGATGGGTATGATGCAAGTCGTATCCTGAATGATGCTTTTTTACAAAAAATGAGCCAACAAATTAGAGGAACAATGGCTATCGCTGTCCCACATCAGGATGTACTGATTATAGTTGATGTTCAAAATGATACGGGATATGATATCCTGGCTCAAATGACTATGAGCTTTTTTGCAAGTGGACGTGTTCCCATTACGGCACTCTCATTTCTTTATGAAGATGGTAAACTTGAGCCCATCTTTATCCTTGGGAAAAATCGCCCAAGGAAATAAACAATACTCTACCAAAAGTCGCTAGGAAAACTAGCGGCTTTTTTGTTACAATAAGGAATAGAATTGAAATGGAAGAGTGATAGTTGTGAATTGGATAAAAAGATTACTACATTTTTTACAGACGGACGATGATGATCCAATTGAAATAAAAACGACTCAAATCAGACAAAACAAACCTGTTGAGGCAAGAGTGACATATGAATACCCAAAGGGGAAATTTCGATTTCCAGTCATACCAGATCTTGAAAAAACAAGAATAAAAAAGGAAAAGGTACAAACAAGACAAACTCAGCGAACACAGCAAAGTCAGCGAACAAAGCAAGTACAAAAAACAAAGCAAACAGAAAAAGCTCAGCAAACTCAACAAACAAGAACTTCACAACCAAATAGGAATTCAACACCTAAAACCGTTGTAAATTTACAGGAGAAACAACCCTTTCAACCATCCGAGACACCATCCCCGGTATTCGGTCTAGGTAAACCAAAGCCTCAGGAAATAGCTCAGGAAACAGCTCAAGAAATAGTTGAGTATGAACTTCCTTCAAACCCTATCGCAGATACAGAATCGATTGCTAGGGCCTGGAAAGAAGCACAAGAAGAGGTTGCTTCAACAATCATACTAACGGAGCAAGTTGAACCAAAACAGTATACAAGTTCAACTACATTAGAAGATACCGAGCAAAAGGTGGCAAGCTTTGCGGATCAATTAATAAGAGAAGAAGAGGTAACTGAGGGAGTACCGGCTGCTATTGAGCCACAAAGTGAAAAGTCTATTAATGAGGAAACTCCAATACAAGTAGCTGTGGAGGAGGAGTTGAATGCATCTGAGGAAACAAATCTAGTTGAACAAGAAATGATACATCCTGAAGAAATTGTGACAGAAGAACTAGTTGATCAGATTGAAAATATAGAAATGCAAGAAGATCTTAAAGTGGAGGAAACTGAAACTTCTACAGAGAATACTGAAACACAGGTTGAACAGATAAAGAAAAGTGAACAGACCAGAACAGAGCCGAGACGATCCAATATACCGTTTAATGTATTAATGTTTAAAAAGGACAAACAGAAATTGTCACAGCGGCAACCAGAAAAAGTAACACAAGTAACTTCTGTCGAAACAAGGCAAAATGAACAACTGGTTGAGCAAGAAACACCAAGGCAAAATGAACATCCGGTTGAGCAAGAAGCACCAATGCAAAATGAACAACTGGTTGAGCAAGAAGCACCAAGACAAAATCAACAATTAGTTGAGCAGGAACAACCAATGAATCAAGAATTACAAACACATCGGGAAGACGAAATTCAACAACCTGGCTATACTTTCCCAGGTCTATCTTTCTTAAATGCGCCTCCTGCCGAACAAGCTGATGACAGTCAATGGTTACTTGACCAGCAAAATATTTTAGACCAGACTCTAAGAAACTTTAAAGTGCGTGCAAAAGTGGTGAATGTAACACAGGGACCTGCTGTTACTAGATTTGAGGTACACCCAGAGCCTGGAGTGAAGGTAAATAAAATTACAAATCTATCAGATGATATTAAATTAAGTTTGGCTGCCAAGGATATTCGGATTGAAGCACCGATTCCTGGGAAAAATACAATTGGTATTGAAGTACCAAATAGAAAAAGCAAGCCAGTACTATTAAAGGAAATAATAGAAAGCCCTGAATTCAAAACAAATCAATCACCATTAGCAGTCGCAATGGGTCTTGATATCTCTGGAAAGCCAATTGTAACGGATTTACAAAAGATGCCGCATGGACTTATCGCGGGTGCGACTGGTTCGGGTAAAAGTGTATGTATTAACGCAATGCTTGTCAGTTTGCTTTATAAGGCATCACCGGATGAAGTGAAGCTACTACTTATCGATCCCAAAATGGTAGAATTGGCACCTTATAACCATATTCCACATCTTGTAAGCCCGGTTATTACGGATGTAAAGGCCGCAACAGCTGCTCTAAAATGGGCAGTTGAAGAAATGGAAAGAAGATATGAACTATTTGCCCATACCGGTGTTCGTGATATTGGTAGATATAATGAAATGGTGAAAAAACATGATGAGAAAAGTGGAAAATTACCTTATCTCGTGATTATCATTGATGAGCTTGCTGATTTAATGATGGTGGCGCCAGGGGATGTGGAGGATTCAATCTGCCGAATTGCCCAAAAAGCAAGGGCCTGTGGAATCCATTTAATTCTTGCAACACAACGCCCATCGGTTGATGTTATCACAGGACTTATCAAAGCAAATATTCCGACTCGTATCGCGTTTTCTGTCTCCTCACAAGTTGACTCAAGAACGATTATTGACTCAAGTGGGGCAGAGAAACTGCTTGGAAGAGGAGATATGCTTTTCCTAGAGAATGGTTCTTCAAAACCATTTCGTGTTCAAGGCAATTTTGTTACAGACGATGAAATCGAGGAAGTTGTTAACTTTGTAAAATCAGAGATGAAGCCAAGCTATATGTTTGAACAGGACGAGCTCCTAAAGAAAGCTTCAATTACAAATGAAGAGGATGAGCTCTTCTTTGAGGCATGTGAGTTCGTTCTTGAACATGGGGGTGCATCTACCTCTAGTGTCCAAAGACGTTTTAGAATCGGGTATAATCGTGCAGCGCGTCTAATAGATATGATGGAAGAACAAGGAATTATCTCTGAATCACGTGGTAGTAAGCCACGTGAAGTTTTGATAACCGAAGAGGATTTAGCTGATATTTATGAGGGCTGATAACAAATGTTATCGCCCTTTTTTCTTTATAGGTATAAAGAATGAAATGAATTATTCAATATCGGAGAAAAATCAGTGCTACATCAGGTTAATTCTAATGTCCTACGTTCATAATAAAGATAACTCATCCCAATTTTGTTGTGGTTTCGTAGGACATAACTCATACTTCTTGTATACTTCTAGTAATTTTTTCGTAATGGTCTTCACCAATGATTAGTGCTATAATGAAAAAATGTGAGATGATTGTATATACATAAAATTCGATTTTACTTAATAGCACCTATCTCAAAATCATGGGTACAATTATCAAAATTAGATGAATTTCATATACTGTCTTACAGATAGACATTGTTGGAGGTTCTTTATATGACAGTTTACCACTTCGTTGGAATCAAAGGTACTGGCATGAGTTCATTGGCACAGATACTTCATGACATGAATTATGAAGTTCAAGGGTCTGACCATGAAAAATTTTATTTCACACAAAAGCCTTTAGAGCAAAGAGGAATAAAGATTTTACCTTTTGACAAGGAAAATATTCATGAAGGTCTGACGGTTATTGCCGGGAATGCCTTCCCTGATACTCATGAAGAAATAGTAAAAGCGGTCGAAATGGGGTTACCTGTTATTCGCTATCACCGTTTCTTAGGTGAATTTATGAAAAAATATACGAGCGTTGCCGTAACAGGCTCCCATGGAAAAACATCTACAACAGGCTTACTTGCACATGTTATGCAAGGAGCAGAGCCTACTTCCTATCTGATTGGAGATGGAAGTGGCAAGGGATCTGAGAATAATAAGTATTTTGTTTTTGAAGCATGTGAATACAGACGTCATTTCTTAAGCTATCACCCTGATTATGCGATAATGACGAACATTGATTTTGACCATCCTGATTATTTTGCAAATATTGAAGATGTATTCAATGCCTTCCAAGAAATGGCCTTGCAAGTTAAGAAGGGAATTATTGCTTGTGGAGATGATGAATACCTCCAAAGCATCCATGCGAAGGTACCTGTTGTGTTTTATGGAATTGGGGAAGAAAATGATTTTCAAGCTCGAAATATCAAGAAAACCACAGAAGGTTCTACCTTTGATGTTTTCGTAAGAAATACTTTTTTTGCAAGCTTTTCCATCAACGGGTACGGAAATCATAATGTGTTAAATGCTTTAGGAGTAATTGCATTATGTCATTATGAAAATATTGATGTGTCCATTATTCAAGAGCGTTTGTTGAGCTTCGGTGGTGTGAAGCGTAGATTCTCTGAGAAACGAGTCGGAACTCAAATATTAATTGATGATTATGCACATCATCCAACAGAGATCAATGCAACAATTGAAGCTGCAAGACAAAAATATCCTGATCGTGAAATTGTAGCGATTTTCCAACCACATACATTTACAAGAACACAGACATTTTTGGATGACTTTGCTGCAAGCTTAGTAAAAGCCGATCAAGTTTATCTATGTGATATTTTTGGTTCAGCCCGTGAAAATAAAGGTGAGCTTTCTATTGGGGATTTACAAGGGAAAATCCCAGGTTCTGAGTTAATTCAAGAAGAAAATACTTCTATCCTTAAAAAACATGAGAATAGTGTATTAATTTTTATGGGAGCCGGCGACATTCAAAAGTTTCAGGATGCCTACGAAAAGGCAGTCGTATAAAGAAAGACCTTTGCGAAACATATCGCAAAGGTCTTTTTTTTCTATGTCCAGCTCGGGCGCTTAGCCCCTATCTGGTCTAGCCAATCATTCAAGAAGGATACAAGATATCCTTCATGACGGCTTTTCTTATGCTTGTTGGAATTTACTTTAGATTTTCTGGGTTTAATGGTTCAAGCTCAGGGATAACGAAGCGGCCGTCTTTACGAATAAGTACATCATCAAAATAGATCTCTCCACCGCCATATTCAGGACGTTGAATATTTACCATATCCCAATGGATATTTGAGTTGTTTCCGTTGTATGCATCATCATATGCTTGTCCAGGTGTGAAATGGAAGCTGCCATCAATTTTTTCATCAAATAGAATGTCTTGCATTGGATGTTGGATGTATGGATTTACTCCAATTGCAAATTCACCGATAAAACGTGCACCTTCATCTGTATCAAGAATTTTATTAATACGCTCAGTATCGTTCGATGTAGCTTCTACAATTTTTCCATCTTTAAAAGTTAGTGAAACATTTTCAAATGTGAAGCCTTGATATGGAGATGGCGTATTATATGTTAAAGTACCGTTTACAGAATCACGAACAGGTGCTGTATATACCTCACCATCTGGGATATTCATTTCACCTGCACATTTAATTGCTTTAATGCCCTTGATGGAGAATGTTAGGTCGGTGCCAGGCCCCGTAATGCGTATCTTGTCGGTATTATCCATTAGTTCAACAAGAGCATCCATCGCATTGCTCATTTTACCGTAATCAAGATTACATACATTAAAATAAAAATCTTCAAAAGCTTCTGTACTCATCTTCGCTAGTTGGGCCATCGAAGAATTTGGATAACGCAGAACTACCCATTTTGTCTTTGGTACACGTATTTCACGATGTACTTTTTTACCGACTGTATTTCCTTCAATTTTCATTTTGTCATCCGGTACATCTGCAAACTCATTAATATTATCACCAGAACGTAAGCCTATATAGGCATCCATTTTGCTCATAACGTTAGCCTCAAAGTCCGCTTTCATCTCAAACTGCTTTTCCTGAGCACCTAGTAAAAGAGCACGATCTACTTGGTGATCTTTTAATGATACAAATGGATATCCACCAGCTTTATAAGCTTCATTAATAAGCGCAACCACGAGCTCACGCTGCAAGCCGAAGTTCTCAATGAGTACTTTTTCACCTTCTCCGAGGCGTACAGAATAATTAATTAAATTTCGAGCGAGTGTTTCAATACGAGGATCTTTCATATTAATTGCCTCCAAATTCAAATTTGCTTATGTACATTCCTATTGTAACCGAAAAAAAGGAAATTGTTTATTAAAATAAAATGCTTAGAAATTCCTTGGAGGACTTCAATGATTTTTGTCGAAAGTTTAACAATGGGGATAGTATGTTTGATATAGGTAAAATCGGGTAACAAAGATAGAAGGAGGTGCATCACGAATGATTCTTATCGTATACATAAGTGTTGCAGTAATTGCTGTAGCTTTTTTAATTTTGGTTTTTTATCTCTCAAGGACTCTACGTTCCCTTCAAGTAACATTGGATAATGTAGCAAGTACTTTATCTGGATTAGAGAAACAAATGGAGGGTGTAACAAGTGAAACAACAGAACTCTTGCATAAAACAAATAAGCTTGCAGAAGATATTCAGCAGAAGTCTGAGAGTTTGAATACAGTTGTTGATGCTGTTAAAGACGTTGGAACTTCTTTACAACGCTTCAATAAATCAGTTGGAAATGTGACAGAAGAAGTGGCAGTACAGCTAGAGAAAAATAAAACCAAAATCTCACAGGTTGTTCAAGTGGGGAATGCTGTAATAGAGATTTGGGATAAATGGAAAGATAAGAAACAAAAGCATGACAAACCAATTCCGAATGAAGAAAGGGGATTATAATGGGAAAAAATAGTGGTTCAAATTTTATCTTAGGTACAATTGTAGGTGCAGCGGTGGGCGCTGCAACAGCATTATTTCTAGCGCCAAAAACAGGACAAGAATTCCGTAGGCAGATAAACGATCAAGCTTCTGTTGTAAAAGAAAAAACAAATTCACTTTCTAAAACAATTTCTGAGCAGTCCAATCAAATTTTAACAAAAGTAAAAGATATTAAATCTCCTGCTGGGCATAGTGAGCCTGAAGTTGGGCTTGAGAATAATGAATCAAAACCAGATGCTGCGACAGAAGAAACAAATCAGGATTCAGCTGGAAGTGAACAGATATTCCAGGAAAAACTTGCTGAAGCGAGGCAAGCCTTAGAAGACGCAGAAAATAATACACAAACTACTAACAACTAATATATAGGGAGATGTAAAAATGGGGAAGGAAAAAATTGAAACAATTGAAGAATTTAACCAAGTCTTAGCAAAAGAAAATAAATTTATTTTTATCAAGCACAGTCTTACTTGTCCAATTAGTAAAGCAGCTTTTGATGAGTACGAACAATTTGTGTCAGACCATGAAAATGTACCAAGCTACTATCTATATGTTCAAGAAGCAAAAGAACTCTCAAACTATATTGCAGAGACCTTTGAAATTAAACATGAATCACCACAGGCTCTTCTTTTTGAAGATGGCAAGGTAAAATGGAATGCCTCTCATAGAAGCATAACGAAAGAAGCATTAGTGACTGCTGGTAAATAAAGAAAAGTCCATGGCTCAA
>NZ_JCAXEW010000023.1:0-80641 GCF_059759275.1 Ferdinandcohnia sp. GQ5 | reverse complement strand
TCATCCTGAGCCAGGATCAAACTCTCCAATAAGAGTATTGATTGCTCAATAGTTAGTTACTTTTGAATTAAACGTTGACGCTTGTATTGTGTTCAGTTTTCAAAGAACTTTTTTGATCCGCCGCTCAGAAGCGACTTTATTAATATATCATGGTGATTTATTAATGTCAATAATATTTTTCAAAACTTTTTTGCCGGCTGATGTTTGTTTTTCAGCGGCGAAATATAATATAACATGAGGCTCAACCATCCGTCAACTCCAAAATGAAATATTTTATTAAAATAATAAAAACCCCTTCAAATATATGAAGGAGTTAAAGATTTTACTTTTTAACGTGATACGTTCTATGGAAAATTCCTTTCCCTTTTGTTTCTAGCTTTTCTACATTTATAAAGTGTTTTTCTACAAGGAATTCTAGATAAACCTCAAGGTCCACTGAGTAAACTTTAAGCTCAGGAAGCTCCATTATTTCACCGTAAGTCCAAGATTCATCTCTTTTAGAGAGTACATTTATGATATGACAAGCTCCACGTTTTGCCCTTGAATGTATGAGAAATTCGCTAGCTAAGAAGAGAAGCTCTAGTCGCTTTTCAAGTGATTCCTCGCTTTCCAAAAGTTCAATATATAGTTTATAAATTTGAGGATCAATTTGTTTTACTTGATTCCAGACTGTGACTTCAGGATGAAAGCCATTTTCGAAGATTGCTAGCCTAGCTAAATGATGGAGTGCATGAATGACATAATTGTATGCATCTAAATATTGCTTTGCATTAAAAAATGCTTTTCCATCCTGATAGCGACGAATTAGTTTTGCAAATTCCATACCCATTTTTATCTGTCTTTCTTCTGCAGGAAATTCATGTAGCTTGTTTCTTAAATTAATGATGTATTCATTTCGGTCAAATAGTACTTTTCCGTTTAAGATCCAGTTTACAATTTTCCGATTAGATCCTAATAGAAACCATTCTTTTATTTGACTTTCTTTTACAGTATATAAAGATGCTTTTCTATTGTCATAATTATAATGTTTGATGAACATATTCTTCTCATGCTCTTTTACAATGACGAGTAAGGCTATGTCAAAATAATCGGTATAAGTAAAAGCATCCTTCCCCTTTTCAATTAGAATGATCCCTAGTGTACTGGGTTGGCTTGCTCTTTCCTGATAAAGGGGGCGAAGTAAATCCTCCATTTTGATATCCTCCAATCAAATCCGTTGGGTATATATTTCGACGTCTAAAAAATAAAACCTTCACATCTTATGCAGAATCTTTTTTTTATTTTTATCTTTCTTTTTTATATTGTATAGTATATGAAGGAGGTTGGATTAAACATGGGTGTAAAGTATTCAAGTAAAATTAATAAAATTCGTTCTTTTGCTCTTGCTTTGATTTTCGTTGGATTTATTGTCATGTACGGGGGAATCTTTTTTAAAGAACATGTTATCGTAATGACAATATTTATGATTCTTGGCCTTATTTTTATTTTAGCCAGTACTGTTGTTTATTTCTGGATCGGCTTGCTTTCGACTCGAACAATTCAGGTAACTTGCCCTTCATGCAACAAGCCAACTAAAATGTTAGGACGAGTGGATGTTTGTATGTATTGTAAGGAACCACTAACTCTTGATCCGGAACTCGAAGGAAAAGAGTTTGATGAAAAATACAATAGTAAAAAATACACTAAAGTAGAAAAGTGAAAGCCGCTACTTATCGACGACCAGAAAAGGACAAGCACTGACAGAAGGTACAGATTAACTTCCGAAGTGATTGGATAATGACTTGCGTCAATGGCAACTTGACCTAAACAAAATAGAAAAAAGCTGACAGGATTACCTCGTCAGCTTTTTTAATGTGCGGCTTTCTTTTGACATTCTTGACATGAGCCGTAAATTTCCATTCTATGATGACTAACTTTAAAGCCTGTTACATGTGCTGCCAGTGCTTCCACTTCATCCAACCCTGGGTAATGGAAGTCCACAATTTTACCACATTCTTCACATATCACATGATAATGCTGAGTAGTGATAAAATCAAAACGACTTGATGAATCTCCGTAAGGTAATTCTTTCACTAAGCCCACTTCTTTGAAAACACGAAGATTGTTATACACGGTTGCAACGCTCATGTTTGGAAACTTTCCTTCAAGTGCTTTATAAATATCATCTGCAGTCGGGTGACTCATTGAATTAATTAAATACTCTAGTATCGCATGACGTTGCGGAGTGATTCGAACCCCGGTTTCTTTCAACGTATCAAGCGCTTCTTTCAAGTGATTGTCTGACACCGCCATGCACCTCTTTCTAGTAAACATTATTACTTTATAATCCTTATAATTAGTGTATCTCGCTCCGACCGCTTTTGTCAACATTTCTACCATTACTATATGACTAATCCGATTGAATTACGATTCTTTTTTAGAATAATTCACTGATGGAGAGTTGGTTCACCCTGGCCAAGCCTATGATTAACGTAGCGAGCCGCAACAAAAAGAAAATCAGAAAGTCGATTTAAGTAAGAGATAACTAAAGGATTTACCTGTTCTCCGATTGCAACTGCTTTTCTTTCAGCTCTTCTTACGATTGTTCTGGCAACATGGAAGGAAGCCCCTGCTTGGCTACCACCTGGTAGTACAAAGTTTGTTAGTGGGGGAATTTGTGCATCCCATTTATCGATTGCTGTCTCTAGAAGGGAAATATCCTCATCGGAAACTTTCCATTTAACTTCTTTCCCTGCAGGAGTTGCAAGTTCGGCGCCGACGTGAAATAAGGTCGTTTGAACCTTTTTAAACATCGACTCAACCTCTTCTTTTCCTTCAAATTTAGTATGGTGCAAGTGACTTAATCCTAATCCGATCATTGAATTCGCTTCATCACAGGTCCCGTATGCGTCAACACGTAAGTCAGTTTTTGAAACTCGCAGTCCATATACTAATGAGGTTGTGCCTTTATCCCCTGTTTTAGTATAGATTTTCATACTAATACCCCCGGTCTAAGTCAATTTTATTGATAAATTCACTGCCGTCTTGCTTAAAAATATGTAAGTTTTGTTCAAAAATCTCAAAGGATCGTGGTTGATAAAATTTTGATTTACTCGAGATATGTGGAGTAACTGTCACATTTTCAAGTGTCCAAAAAGGATGATTACTTGGTAGTGGTTCCTCTTCAAACACATCCAATACCGCGTGTGAAATCTTATTTGATTGAACCGCTCGTAATATGACTTCTTCTTTCACTAAATCGCCACGACCAATATTAATGAAGACTGCGTCTTTTTTCATTAAATCAAAATGAGTATCAGTTAGAATATATTTTGTTTCATCCGTACTCGGTAGGACAGAAACAAGATAATCTACATTTTCGCATACGTATTTAAGTCCATCATATTGAAGCATTTCATCAACAAATTCATGCTCGTTCCCGCTGCGATTTAATCCTATTACTTTCATATGAAAAGCTTTTGCTAATCGAGCTATTTCACCGCCAATCGCACCCACTCCCAGGATACCCAATGTCTTTCCATGTAACTCACCTACTGGAAAATTAGTCAGGCGATCCCAGCTTTTGTCTTTTTGCTGCTCAACGATTTTTTTATTTTTCTTTGTGACATGTAGCATCATCGAAAGTGTGTATTCGGACATTGGAATTTTGTGAATTCCCCGTACGTTTGTAACAAGAATCCCTTTTTCCTTAATCGCTTGAAAAGGCATTAGTTCTAGTCCTGCTGATATCACCATAATCCATTTTAAATTTTTGGCCATTTCAATATGTTCGGAGTTTAAGTCCTCCCCGTAGGTAAGTAAAATATCTGCTTTATGTAGTTCCGGTAAGGCCTCTTCTATATCTTCACAATAGATAAATTCTTCATCCGGAAACGCCTTTTTCATTTTTTCTGTGATTTCTTCTATCGGAATAAATGTTGATAAAATTCGCATTATTACGCCTCCTTATCTACTATAGTAACAACTTTCTAAAAGAAGTAAAACAAAAAAGGTGCGAGATTTCTCTCGCACAAAATTCGCTAACATCTGAGGAGGTATGCCCTACACTATAAGATACGTCGTCAAACTAAATGTGTATAGACGTTTAACACAATCCTTAAAAAATAGGCACTCCATCAGTCCGTCCATTTAAAGTATTTTAAACCGATGATTGTGGAAACAATTAGAATTCCACATAAGATTCCAATGTCAAGCAGTGCACCTGAAGTAAATAATGTTCCATTCCAGCCCTCTCTTAGAACATTTACTACGTAGGTAAGCGGTACGATTGCAGCAATCTTTTGAAGAATCTCTGGATAAGTTTCTAAGGGAATGGTTGCCCCTGATAAAAACATCATTGGATACATTGCAATCATGGCAACGCCTAATGCAGTTTGCATCCTCTTTGTAATGCTTGAAACAATAAAACCAATGGAGAAAAATGTGATTGCGCTAAATGTTAGTGCTACAAAAAATTCAAATGGATGCGAAGTTAGTTCTGAACCAAAACCAAATTTCGCAATAAAAAGTATTTCAATTCCCCCAACATAAATCGCGATAAAGCCTTTTATTATGGTTGCCATAAAGATTGCATGTTGATTGATTGGTGTTCCTTTTAAACGTTTGTATACACCTTTTTCACGGTCGATTACGATCTGCAGCCCCATTGAGAAGAAGGCTGTTGTAAAAATAATGATGGCCATCATACTTGGAATATACGCTTGGAAGTAATCTAGTCCTTCGTATGAATTCGATTCAAACATTAACCCGAAAACGATAAAACTGACGGCAGGGACAATAAATGTGAACAATAAAGCTAGGGTTTCGCGAAAAAATAATCTTAATTCCATTTTTGTATGTGTAATAATCGATTGCATTAGTTTTTCCTCCTTATTAAATCAAATGCGCCTTGGCGTATTTGCGCTCAGATTTTTTCGAGGTCGCTCGAAAAATCACATTTGAAAATCTGTGGCATCCGCCGAAGGCATAACTTTATTCAGTCAAGGTTCAAACCACTTCTGAATTGATTCTCCACCTAGAAATTAAGGACTCTTGCTGAATAAAGTTAGACTGCATATTTTAAGTAAACATCTTCCATCGTCCCTGCTCCTTGCAGGTAAGAATCGATTAAATTCTGTGGTTTGTCACAGGCAACAAGCTTTCCCTTTTTAATAATAGCGATTCTGTCACAGTGCTTTTGCGCTTCATCCATATAATGTGTTGATAAGAGTATTGTTTTTCCTTCGTCACGGTAACGGTTGATACAGGTCCATAGATCACGTCTTGCTTGTGGGTCTAACCCTGTCGTAGGTTCATCAAGAAAGATGATATCTGGATCATTTACTAGTGCTAAAGCCAGTGATGTACGCTGCCGCCAGCCCCCTGACAGATTTTTAACATATTTGTTTAGATAAGGTTTGAGTCCCAGAGTTTCAATGATTTCCTGTAAGTTTCGTGTCTTATCATAATAGGAACTAAACAATTTTAGTGCTTCTTTAACTTTGATTCGATCGTAAAGGGCTGTTTGCTGAAGCTGGATACCGATTTTTTGTTTGATTTCATTTGAGGCTTCTTCAACGTTCATTCCTAGTACTTTAACAGTACCTGTATCAGGTCTTCGAATTCCCATCATAATTTCAAGAGTAGTTGACTTTCCCGCTCCATTCGCACCGATAATTCCGAGTACTTCTCCTTTTTTTACTTGTAGGCTGATACCGTCAACAGCTTTCACATCACCATAACTTTTCGATATATTTGTAAGCTCAATAACAGATTGATACATCGTAAGGTCCTCCCTTTTGCTTTCCCTTTGTTTTGTTACTTTTATCTTAGTCAGCGAACCTTAACTCAACCTTAAGTGAGTCTTATATCTTGCTTAAAATTGAAAAAAGTATAGCCTGGGCTATACTTTTAGTGGGAGTTCGGTTATAAAATTGGTTTTTCCTTGTTTTGGTGTTGTGTCCACACGGATGTTTCCGTTATGTAGTTCAATGATTTTCTTTGTGATGGCAAGGCCAAGTCCTGAGCCTTCGTCGTTCATTCTGCTTTTATCGCCTCTTACGAAAGGATCGAATACTGTTCGGGCGATATCTTCTCTGATGCCGATACCATCGTCACCTATTTCAATTATTATTTTTTCTTCATTCTTAGTTAATTTGAGAAAAACTTTTGTTTCCTCAGGGTTATATTTGTTAATATTTTGCAGAAGGTTCGACAACGCCCTGTTTAACAGCTTTTGATCAAATGCGTGCATTATTTTTTCATTTGGTATATCGATCTCTAGCTCCATGTCCTTTTCCTCAAAAATATCATAATGCTCAGCAATGACTCCGCGGTAAAATTCACAAATATCTTTTTTCTCTTTTTGAATAGGAACATCAGGACTATCTAATTTTGAGAACATAAAAAGCTCATCGATTAATGACGTTACACGAATTGATTTCTCATAGATGTACCTTAAGTACTTCTTCGTTTGTTCCTCGTCTTTTACAAGCCCTTCATACAATACCTTGGAATACCCTTGAATTGTGGTGATAGGAGTTTTTAAATCATGTGAAATGTCTGCAAGCATTTGCTTTTTACTCTCTTCCAATCTTGTTTTTTCTCGATTCTTTTGTTCAAGCTCTTCCGCAGTTCGTTTCAAGTTTTCGCTCATTTCCTTATACTTTATCGAACCTTTCATGATAAATGGGAGGATGCTGCCACCAAACAAAGGTGGGCCAAAGTTAAGAATGGCGGAATATTCTCCTGAAAGGACAACCTGATAGATTAGGAACAGACCAAAAATTGTGAAGAGGCCACAAAGGACGTAGAGCATTTGCATTGGTAGACGAACCATCTGATACACAATAATGAATATCATGTAAATATACAATGGGTCATACGCAAAACCAAATAATAGAATGATTGACATCTGAATAAACATAAGTGGAAGTGTGTGCTGTGGGTTCCAATACACCTGTCGATAAGCTAAAACAAAGACTGTCACTAGCAATAGACCCAGTAATAGTTTCCCTTGTGATTCCTGAAATAAAAAGTAAAGTGGGAAAACCAGGTTTGCAATGTATAAATACGGGATTACTCCTTCTTGTTCTGGAAAGACCCGATAGATTAATTTTTTCATATATCTCTTCCTCTTAGTTTCATATACTTCTACTTTTTGCTCACAAATTTATACCCAAGGCCTCTTATCGTTTTTATATAGTTTGGTTTTTTGGGATTTTCCTCAAGCTTTTCTCTTAGCTTTGATATATGAACGTTAATCGTATTGTCTTCTTCCCCACCCATGTAATAATCATTCCATGCTCGTTCAAAGATTTGTTGTTTTGTATACACCCTACCAGTTGAACTCATTAATAACTCCAAGATTCGATATTCAATTTTTGTAAGTGGAATTGTCGCGTCACCCTTCCTAGCAGAATAGGTGCTCTCATCTAAGACGATATCTCCCACCTTTATAAGTAGGCTTTCAGATTGGGGTGTAGACTCCTGTTTATAACTATAGCTTCTTCTTAGCTGAGCCTGTACTCGAGCAATCACCTCTAATGGATTAAATGGCTTCGGAATGAAATCATCTGCTCCAAGGCCGAGACCTAGAATTTTATCGTTATCCTCGTTTTTTGCAGAAATGATGATGATAGGAATGTGCAAATTCTGTCTTACTTTCTTTATTAGCTGATAGCCGTTAATATTGGGCATCATTAGGTCGACAAGCATTAAATCAATACTTTCCTGCTCTATGATTTGAAGTGCTTCTCGCCCGTTAAAGGCTTCAAGAATTCTATAACTCTCTTTTTCTAAATAAAGACCTAGAAGCTCAACTATCTCAGGCTGGTCATCCACAATTAGTATAGTCCGATTCATCTGCATGCCCCTTTCTTCCATACAATTCCATTTTTATCTTCAGTATAACAAACTCAATGGAATCTTGGTGTATTTTTTTATGGAAGTTGTGCTTGTAGGACATGCTTTAGGTTTCGTTTGTGCCGCTGACCTATACTTGCGGGGCATACTCTACCTATTATCGGTCTAGCATGTACCACAAGACCGTTGTTAACGAACATGCTAAACTTGTTCTCTCACTAGCATGTACCGCTAAACCTTTCTTGCCTTACATGCTCAGACATTTTTCACTCTTGCTTGTACCGCTAACCCCCTTTATCCATTGACATTTGGAACTTTTTTGAAAGTACCATGTCAAGAGCACACGATATGACATCACACTTGGTTATTTTTGTAAAAACCCATGCCATAAACACACTATATACCATTACTTTTGGATATCTCTGTAAAATCTCATACAATAAACACACGATATGGCATCACTTTTGGATATCTCTGTAAAATCTTATACACTAAACATACGATATGGCATTACCTTTGTTAAACACTGGAAAACGTCATATCTAATATCCATCCCAATAAAAAAAGCCGCCCAGATCATCAGTTTTTCCACTGACTTTCTGGACAGTCTTATTGTAAATTATTTTAACTCAGCTAAAATTTCTTCGATTTTTGCAAGTTCAGATTGTAAACCGCCACCGCTTAGGTACCAAAGTACGCCATCTAGATACACGATTCGTTTGTTTTGATAAGCTTTCGTTTTCTGAATGATTTTGTTTTCCATATCTTTGTCGATATTAGATTGATCACCTACCGCAGCGGTACGGTCGATTACGAATAAGACTTCAGGATCAAATTCAAGAATTGCTTCAAAACCGAAGTTCGATCCATGAGAAGAAGATTCGATATTATTTGTTACTGGCTTGAACCCATAAATATCATAGATATAACCAAAGCGAGAGTTTTCTGCGAAACCAGATAATTTACCTTCATTGTACATTGTCACTAAAGAAGTCTCATAGTTGCCAGATAACGCCTTAACTTCTTCGATTGCAGAATCAATTTTTGCAATGTGCTCTTTTGCTTCATCTTCTTTATCAAACATTTTCGCTGCTACATCTACTGAAGCTAAAAATGTGTTCCAGTAGTCATCTTGTGAAGTTCCAACGAACACTACAGGTGCGATTTCACTTAGTTCCTCATAGAATGGAGATTGACGGCCAGAAATGAAAATCGCATCTGGACCGATTTCAGCGATATCTTCAAGTAATGGTTCTTTTAATGTCCCAACATTCACATAATCATCGCCCGCGTACTCTTCAAGGTTTTCTGGCAAACTAGAATCTTGTGGAACCCCTACAACTCCTTCAACACCAAGAGTATCTAGTGTATCTAGGAAACCATAATCAAATACAACAATCTTTTCTGGCATTGATTCAAATGTTACATCTTCAAAATTTATTGTACCCGCTTCTTCAGTGTCAGTTGAAGCAATTGTTGGTGAAATGGTAATTGGGTATTGACCTGTAGCTTCATTCGTTGTTTGTTCTCCTGCTACGTCAGTCTCATTTGTTTTTTCCTTTGTAGCCTCATCGTCATTGCCACAAGCTGTAAGCGCTACAGTTAGAGCTAAGATTGCACTTGCAAATTTCCATTTCTTCATTTTGATTCCTCTCCTTATTTAAACAATATGTAATTTCCTTACTAAAAATGAGAATCATTATCATTGATAACAATTCTCATTATAGATGCTTACAAAACTTCCGTCAATACTAAATCATTAAATTTTTTTTGAATATTTTTATTCCTATTTTTCCGCATTCACATGTACTTTATTGCCACTTGAACTCTCATTTATAAAAAAGACCCAGAGAATTGATTCTCTAGGTTTTATGCATGTGAATTGAAGTAAACACAGATCCGACAGCCATTTTGCTCTTGAATTGGGATATCCATATCGTAAATTTCACGTAAGGCGTCGGAATTAATGATTTCATGTGTAGGTCCATTTTTAACAAGCTTGCCATCTTTCAATGCAACGATTCGGTCTGAATATACTGATGCGAAATTGATATCATGCAAGACAATAACAACTGTTTTGCCAAGCTCATCAACAAGCTTTCGTAGGATCTTCATTATTTGAACAGAGTGCTTCATATCAAGGTTATTTAATGGTTCATCAAGCAGTACATAGTCCGTATCCTGAGCAATTACCATTGCGATAAATGCACGTTGTCTTTGTCCACCTGATAATTCATCTAAGAATTTATCTTGGATATCAACTAGGTTCATATATTCGAGAGCTTGATCAATGAATTTTTCGTCCACATCTGTAAGGCGCCCCTTTGAATAAGGATAGCGACCAAATGCAACTAGCTCACGGATTGTTAATCGTACATTTAAATAATTCGATTGTTTCAAAATCGAAACACGTTGTGCAAACTCAGAAGATTTCCACTTCTGTACATTATTTTTATCTAGTAAAACTTCCCCAGTATCAGCATCTAATAAACGACTTACCATCGAAAGAAGCGTGGATTTACCAGCACCATTCGGCCCGATAAACGATGTAATCGTACCTGGTTCAATTGTTATGGTTACATCCTCGACAACTGGCTTCTTACCAAAATACTTGGATAATCCTTTGATTTCAATCATCATGCTGACCTACTTTCTCTTAATAGTAAGTAAATGAAGTAAATACCACCAACAAAGTTAATGATGACACTTAATGTCGTACGTAGTTCAAAAATATGTTCAACCAGGAATTGGCCACCTACAAGGGCAATAATCCCCATTAAGCTTGCTCCTAATATTAAAATGGAGTGCTTATATGTGACTAAGTATTGATATGCAAGGTTTGCTACGATTAAACCGAAAAATGTTATCGGGCCAACCAACGCAGTTGCCGTTGCAATTAACACAGATGATAGAATTAATATATTCATGACCATCTTGTCATAATTCACACCCAAGTTCATTGCGTTTTCACGACCAAGGGACATGACATCTAATTTATCCATGATTAAATATCCGTAAATAAAGGCGATTAATAAGATACCAATCGCGATATATAACAGTTCTGCCTTCACATTTGTAAAGGTAGCAAATAAGCGATTTTGTAATGCTAAATATTCAACTGGGTCAATCATGACTTGTAAAAATGTCACGAGACTTCCCAAAAGAGTTCCTATTATCATTCCTATTAATAACAGTAGATAGATTGGATGTTTATCAGACCTGAATAGGAAGCGATATAAAATTAGTGCAAATAATACCATTGCTAATATCGCAGCGCCAAAGTTTAAATACTTATTTAATACCCAAATCGACATGGAGCCCGCAAAGAAATAGATTAAGGTTTGAACGACTTCATACATTGAGTCGAGTCCCATAACTGAAGGTGTTAGAATCCGGTTTTGCGTAATTGTTTGGAATACAACGGTTGAGTATGCAATTGCAATTCCTGTAACAACCATTGCAGAAACACGGATCATTCGTTTAGGAAATGCGTAATCAAATCCACCTTTTAAATCATAAAACCCATATAATAAAATACATACGATTGCGATGACAGCTAAGAGAATCAATTTAGTACTATTTCGCATATGCTCTCCCCCTAAATAACATAAATAAGAAGATCGCACTGCCGATTACTGCAACTGTTACATTGACTGGAATCTCGTAAGGATGGACTATGACTCTACCTAAAATATCACAGATTAATAGAAACACAACTCCTAATGCTGCTGTATGAGGAATTGTTTTTCGTAAATTATCCCCTAAATAAAGTGATACGATATTCGGTACAATTAATCCTAAAAATGGAATGACCCCAACCGTTAAAACAACAGTTGTTGAAATAATCGCTACTAGGATAAGGCCGATATTTAATACTACCTTATAGCTCAATCCTAAATTCTTCGCAAAATCCTCACCCATACCAGCAACGGTAAACTTATTAGCAAATATATACGCTAATATAATCGTTGGGACTGCTATATATAGAAGCTCGTAACGTCCTGCAATTATTAATGTGAAGCTTCCCATTAACCAGGACGAAATGTTCTGAATAAGGTCTGCTTCATATGCAAAGAACGTCGCGATTGATGATAAGATATTTCCGTACATAATCCCGATTAACGGGACAAAAATAGCATCTTTAAATTTAATCTTGTCTAGAATTTGCATGAAGATAAATGTACCTACTAGAGCAAATGCAAAACTAAAAATAATCTGTTGTGTGTAAGTTACATTTGTAAAGAATAGCATTGATATTAAGATCCCAAGCTTTGCTGCATCTAATGTACCTGCAGTTGTTGGAGATACGAACTTGTTTCTGCTTAAACTTTGCATAATTAAACCTGCAATACTCATTCCTGCTCCAGCTAGGATTATCGCCATTAAACGAGGAACACGGCTTATTAAGAATATCTGCGTCTCATCAGATTCCCAATCAAGCAGGTCCATCGGTGTAATATCAATAGCCCCAATAAATAGCGAAATGAAAGACAGGACAATGCCAATAATGATTAACATCCATAGTCTCATTTGTAAATCCTCATAACATGTGTATTCTTAGTGTGATAAATGAAAACGATTATCATTACTAATAATTTCATTATAAGTAATGAAAATTGTAAAATCAACCTTGAAATAGGAATACGGGTGGCTCCTCATTCGCCACCCGTAAACATTCGAACTGTTATTCTCACTACAGTTTAAGTCGATACATCGATGAAAGTCCCCAACTTAATTCTTATTATTTTCACAAAACTTTCACAATTAATTCAGGTGTTCTTTGATATATGTAAGAGCTTCTTTGACATGGCCTTTGACGGAAACTTTCCGCCATTCTTTTACAAGATTTCCTTCTTTATCAATGACGAATGTGGAACGTTCGATTCCCATGTACTCCTTGCCGAAGTTTTTCTTCAGCTTCCAAACTCCATATTTCTCTGCTACTTCATGATCCTCATCTACCAATAAAAGAAATGGAAGATCATATTTATCAATGAATTTTTTATGTCGCTCAAGTGAGTCAGTGCTTACCCCAAGAATTACAGTATCAAGCCCACCAAAGCTTTCGTGCGCATCCCTAAAATCACAAGCCTCTGTTGTACAACCTGGTGTCATATCTTTTGGATAAAAATATAGCAATACATTCTTTCCTTTAAAATCTGCTAATGAAACTGTTTCTCCGTTACTCGCTGTTGCTGTAAATTCAGGCGCCTTTTGTCCAACTTCAATTGTCATTTCGATTACCTCCTGTTTTTCCTATTAAGAATAGGGTACATAATTTATAGAAGATATACAAATAATCAGGACGGTATTTGTTTTAAAGGTATTCGTGCTAAAATAGAATAGTTGATTTCAAAGCTAGGAGGAAGGACATAAATGAATTTTTCAAAATCAGAAGAGTTATATAGTGAAGCATTGGAGCACATCGTTGGTGGTGTAAATAGTCCGTCACGTTCATATAAGGCAGTGGGCGGCGGTGCACCCGCGGCGATGGAACGTGCAAAGGGTGCTTACTTTTGGGATGTAGATGGGAATAAATACATAGATTATTTGGCTGCTTATGGTCCAATTATTACAGGTCATGCCCATCCTCATATTACCGAAGCCATTACAAAAGCTGCTGAAACGGGTGTGCTATACGGAACACCGACTCCACATGAAGTAAAGTTTGCAAAAATGCTAAAGGAAGCTATTCCAGGGATGGATAAAGTACGTTTTGTAAACTCCGGTACGGAAGCAGTTATGACAACAATCCGTGTGGCACGCGCGTATACAAATAGAACAAAGATCATTAAATTTGCAGGTTGCTATCACGGACATTCTGACCTTGTGCTTGTAGCTGCTGGTTCAGGCCCTTCCACATTAGGAACCCCAGATTCTGCTGGTGTCCCAAAGAGCATTGCACAAGAAGTAATCACGGTTCCTTTCAATGATATTGAACCATTTAAAGAAGCCCTTGCTAAATGGGGTTCGGAAATTGCCGGAGTACTTGTTGAGCCAATTGTAGGGAACTTTGGAATTGTCGAGCCTAAAGAAGGCTTTTTAGAACAAGTACTTGAGCTTTCTCATGAAGCAGGTGCACTCGTTATTTTTGATGAGGTCATTACAGCTTTCCGTTTTATGTATGGAGGTGCTCAGAATCTATTAGGCATTACACCAGATTTAACAGCGTTAGGAAAAATCATTGGTGGCGGACTTCCAATAGGCGCATATGGCGGTAAAAAAGAAATTATGGAACAGGTAGCTCCACTTGGGCCAGCATATCAAGCAGGAACGATGGCTGGCAATCCAGCATCCATGCTATCAGGAATCGCTTGTTTAGAAGTGCTTCAGGAAGAAGGATTGTATGAAAAATTAGATCGACTCGGTGCAATCCTTGAAGAAGGAATTTTACAGCATGCATCTACCTACAATGTTCCAATTACAATTAACCGATTAAAAGGCGCATTGACGATTTTCTTTACGAATGAAAAAGTTGAAAACTATGAGCAGGCAGAAAATACAGACGGCGAAATGTTTGGTCGTTTCTTTAAATTAATGCTTAGCCAAGGCATCAATCTTGCCCCTTCAAAATATGAAGCATGGTTCTTAACGATTGCTCATACCGAAGAAGATATAATTGAGACATTAAAAGCAGTTGAATATGCGTTCAAGAATTTATAAGGTGTTTATTGGAAACCTGCCGTGGGGCAGGTTTTTTTTGATTTCTAGCTTTATTTTATGCTATTGTCCATAAATTTTTATTATTAGCCGTATTTTTGATTTATTAGCCAAAAAACTAAAGCTAATAGCCGTATTTTAATTTTATCGGCCATATTTTAAATTTCCGCAATAGAAGAGAAAAAACTTTGTACATTCAACAAAATACCAAATTACAACGGGCCTCGACTAGGACATGTTTCTCTTGCTATAAGCATAAAATCATTGTATGATACTGTATTGGTTTAGATTATGGAAAAAAAGCTAAATATAAGATGATGTTCAAAAAGTCCGGTAAAAATGACGCATCGAATTTCTTCGTTGGCTTGCTTTTGCGTTCCTTGGAAAAGAAAACCACTTTTCCGGCGTGCGATGTGGAATCAAGGAAGTAATATTCCTTATGCTCACGTATCAAACACATACGTGCCACTACTCGGGAGCTACACCGCCTTGAACTTTCGACGCACAGGATGTGCTAGTGTCGGCGTCGCCACAGGACGTGGCGCTTTCGCCGACGAGGTCCTTTTTATCCTCCTTTTTGAACACGTAGATAAGGAAACAGCTTTTTTATAGAAAGGATTCGTATAAATGAAATTTGGTGCCCGCATGTTAAAAACGGGAATAGCCATTACCCTTGCGTTAATGTTAGCAAAGCTTCTTGAATTACCTTCCCCGGTATTTGCTGGGATTGCTGCTGTTTTTGCGATTCAACCTTCGATATACCGTTCTTACTTAACTGTGATTGAACAGGTTCAAGCCAACGTGATCGGTGCGTTCTTTGCAGTTATGTTTGGAATGTACTTTGGCAATAATGCATTTATCATTGGACTAACTGTTGTTCTTGTTATCGCGATTAACCTGAGGTTTAAGATGGAGAAGACGATCTCAGTCGCAATCGTAACCGTCATCGCTATCATGGAAAGTCCTAGTGAACAATTTATTGAGTTTGCAAGTCTTCGCTTTCTTGCAATCTTATTGGGAATTTTGTCCGCGTTTTTAGTCAACCTTGTTTTTCTCCCACCTAAATATGAGAAAAAACTATATGATGCCATTGTCGAGCAATGCGAGGAAATCTTTAAATGGGTGCGAGTTAGTACAAGGCATGCATCCGAATATAATACGTTAAAAGATGATATCGACAAAATTAAAGAAAACATCATACAAATTGATCAGCTATTTCTCCTATATAAAGAGGAACGGAATTATTTTAAAAAGGTAGAATACGAAAAGTCTAGAAAGCTTGTTTTGTTTCGACAAATGATTGTTTGTACAAACCGAGCATTAGACACACTAAAAAAGCTCCATAAGCATGAAAATGAACTACACGATTTGCCGATTCCGTTTCAGCAATTTTTTGTAAAAGAAATTGATGATCTCCTTCATTTTCACGAGCAAATATTATTAAAATTTGTTGGTAAGGTAAAGGTTCAAGCCCCAGAAGAGCTAAAGCAGGATTTTGCATTTGATCGAAAAAAGATCATTGATACCTTGTTTAATCAACAAAAGCCAGCGAATGAAGAAGATGAAGAGGCATGGTATCACCTGATGACACTTGCATCGACCATCTTTGAATACTCTGAACAGCTTGAAAGATTGGATACATTGGTAGATAGCTTTCAAAGTTTTCACAATGAAGTTATCGTGGAAGAAGCGAATAAAGAGTAAAAAACAGCTAACACAAGTTAGCTGTTTTTTTATTGTTTCATCTTCGGGTCTAATGCATCCCTCAACCCATCACCCATTAAGTTAAAGCCAAGCACCGTCAGCATGATTGCAATCCCTGGGAAAATCATTGTCCACGGAGCCTGCGTTAAGTAATTCTTTGAATCAGCAAGCATTTTACCCCATTCTGGATTTGGTGGCTGAGCTCCCATCCCTAAAAATCCGAGTGCTGCTGCTTCAATAATGGCAGTCGCAATCGCCAATGATGCCTGGACGATGATTGGCGCCATACTGTTCGGTAGAATATGATGAAACAAAATTCTTCGGTCCTTCATACCAACAGCCCGGGCAGCGGTTATATATTCCTCTTCCTTTACACTTAACACCCTCGATCGAATCAACCTTCCAAAGTTCGGTACATTGATGATCGCAATAGCAATTAATGCATTTCGAAGTGAAGGCCCTAGGATTGCAACAATGGCTAAAGCGAGTAAGATACTTGGAAAAGCTAGCAATATATCAAACATTCGACTAATCAGGTTATCTACCCAACGGCCATAATATCCTGCTAGGATTCCAAGTAAACTTCCCACGATTGCGGAGCCCATAACAGCAAAGAAACCCACCCGTAATGAAATTCTTGCCCCATAAATGATTCTTGATAAGATGTCCCTTCCAAAATCATCTGTTCCGAGCCAGTGATCACTGGAAGGCGGTTGAAGTCGATTTGCCAGATTTTTCTCATCGATTCCTTGAGGCGCAATGAGTGGTGCAAAAATGGCAAGTATGATAAAAAAGAAAACAATACAAGTTCCCACAATTGCTAATTTATTTTTACGAAAGCTTCTCCACGCTTCCTTCCATGGAGAAATAACACCATCATTATTTTTCATCGACATATCCGTTTGAGCTAACTCTGTCATCTAATCACCCCTTCCCTATTTTTTAACGATATTTAATTCGCGGATCGATAACCGCATATAAAAGATCTACGATTAAATTGATAAAAACAAAGAAGGTCGCGACTACTAAAATACCTGACTGAATCACCGGGTAATCACGATAATTAATAGCTTCATAAATATATCTTCCAATTCCTGGCCAACCAAATATCGTTTCTGTTAAAATAGCTCCACCAAGTAATAAACCTGTTTGTAAACCGATCACCGTTAAAACTGGAATGACCGCATTTTTCAAGGAGTGCTTGTACACGACCCAAAACATCTTGACTCCCTTTGCACGTGCCGTTCTTACGAAGTCTGAACGCATCACCTCAAGCATGCTAGAACGTGTAATACGTGCGATTATTGCCATTGGAATGGTTGCTAGCGCGACACTCGGTAGGATTAAATGCTTTAAGACCGTCACAAATTGATCAGTTCTCCCGTTAATTAGAGTATCTATTAAATAAAGACTGGTAATTGAATCAACTGGGTCACGCACATTTTCTCTGCCGGTGGTTGGTAATAGATCTAATTGAAGTGCAAATGCCCACTGCTCCATTAACCCTAACCAAAAAATGGGCATCGATACACCAATTAAGGCAAGGACCATTGCAGTGTAATCAAACCAAGAATTCTGAAACCAAGCGCTTATAATTCCAGCGTTAACTCCTATTACAATTGCAATAATCATCGCAACAAGGGTTAACTCAATTGTTGCGGCTAGATAGGGCCAAATCTCATCACTTATAGCCGTTTTCGTCCGAATAGATTCACCTAAATCACCGGTCAAGAGGCCCTTGATATACTCGAAATATTGAATGTATAAAGGTTGATCAAGACCAAGTTTTGTTGTCAGCGCGGCAATGGCTTCCTCGGTAGCACGCTGGCCAAGGATGATTTGTGCCGGATTTCCAGGGATTAGGTGAATAATTGAAAAAACAACAAGAGTCATGCCAATTAACACTGGAATGACCATTCCAATTCTTCGTAATGTATATGCGAACAAGGTTATCACCTCTTTTATTGGAAAAGTAGACGTCAAAGAGGAGAATAAATCTCCCCTTTGATCTGTCTCAAACATTCATCTTTTACTCAAATTCAACCTTTGTCAAAATATCAGAACCAGTTGGGTGTGGTAACAGTCCTTTTAGGTTTTTCTTTCCTGCTAGTAGTGGTGTTGAATGAACCAATGGTGCCCATGGAGAATCTTCATGGATAATTTCCTGAGCTTTTTTATACAACTCATTTCGTTGCTCTTGATCTGGAATGGTTTGGGCTTCAATTAAAATATCATGAAGCTCATCATTACTGTAATACGAATAGTTGTTACTACCGATGCTATCTTTATCTAATAATGTATAAATAAAGTTATCTGGGTCTCCATTGTCCCCTGTCCAACCTAACATGTAGGCATCAAATTCTCCTTTGCTAGCTTGTTCCAAGTACGTTCCCCAATCAACTGATTTAATTTCTGCCTTAACACCGATCTCAGCAAAGCTTGATTGGATAACCTCTGCAACTTTCATTCCATCAGGCATATATGGACGTGGAACAGGCATTGCCCAAAGCTCCATTTCAAACCCATCCGGATAACCTGCCTCAACTAGTAATTCTTTCGCTTTTTCGAGATCATATGGATATGGTTCAATATCATCGTTATACCCTTCTAAAGCTGGTGGAAGTGGATTCTTAGCAGGTTCGGCAAGGCCTCCATAAAACGCTGCAATAATTCCTTCTTTATCAATCGCATGATTTAATGCTTGACGAACGAGTTTATTATCAAAAGGTGGTCTATTGACTGTAAAACCTAAGTAACCAACATTCATGGACGGTCGCTCAAATGTTTGTAAATCAGGATTTCCTTCAATTTGAGTTAAATCTGAAGGGTTTACGCCATCCATTAAATCAATTTCACCTGCAAGTAATGCATTAAGGCGAGCTGAATTTTCTGGAATTGATCTAAATATAATTTTCTCTAATTTCGGATAGCCTTCCATCCAATAATCAGGGTTCTTTTCTAATGTAATTCTGTCATTTTCTTTCCATTCAACAAATTTAAATGGACCTGTACCTACTGGATTTTTCATAAAGTCTCCACCGAATTTCTCAAGTGCAGTAGGACTTGCAATACCGAATGGGGACATCGCAAGGTTCTTTAAGAAAGGAGCTTGTGGACGATTTAATATAAATTTAACCGTAAAATCGTCTTCAGCAATTACTTCTTTTATCACATGACCTTCATCCCCTTTAAATCCTCCAAACATGGTGTAATAAGGGAATTGGTCAGCATCTCCATTCATCCAACGCTCGAAGTTCTTAACCACGGCATCTGCATTAAAATCCGTACCATCATGGAATTTAACCCCTTCACGAAGCTTCAGTGTATATTCAAGCCCGTCTTCAGAAGGTGTCCACTCAGTTGCCAGACCTGGTTGTAAAGTGGTGTCTTGTTCTCCATAGTTTATTAAGGTTTCGAAGATATTCACCGTTACCTTAAAAGTTTCCCCCTCCGTGGTTGAAATTGGATCTAGAGAAACAGAATCCCCACCACGACCAAATACAAGCTCTTTTTGCACTTCTCCTGTTGGAGTCTCTTCTTTTGGCTTATCTCCCTCATTTTGATTTTCGCTTCCTTCTTCACTTCCTCCACTACAGCCTACTAAAGCTGTCGATATAAGGAGCAGGAATAAAATTGAGACTAGTATACCTTTCCTCTTAAACAATGAAATTCCCCCTTGTAGCTTTTTTATTATCATGAATGCTACGAGTCATTCGTAGAGATGACAAGCAACAAAATGACCTTCTTCCACTTCCTTAAACTCTGGGCGTGTCGTCTTGCAAATATCCATGCAACTGTTGCATCTTGTGTGAAATGTACAACCTGCAGGTGGGTTTGATGGGCTTGGAATCTCCCCGATGATCCCAACCGACTCATTTTTATAATCTGGGTCTGGAATTGGCACAGCTTCAAGCAAGCTTTTTGTATATGGATGTAGGGGTTTATTGTAAAGCTTCTCACTATCAGTCAATTCTATGATTCTTCCTAAATACATCACGCCCACTCTATCACTTATATGCCGCACTACCCCTAAATCATGTGCAATAAATATATAGGTGAGGTCATATTTCTTTTGCAGATCCTCCATAAGGTTTAATACCTGTGATTGAATCGACACATCGAGAGCGGAAACTGGCTCGTCTGCAATAATAAGGGAAGGATTAGTCATTAATGCCTTTGCAATACCAATACGCTGTCGCTGTCCTCCACTAAATTGGTGCGGATATCGTTTTGCATGATAACTACTTAATCCTACGACCTCTAGCATTTCTTGGACTCTACGCTTTCGTTCCGTTCTATCACCAATTCCGTGAACGATAAGAGGCTCCTCTAGTATTTTTTCGACAGTATGCCTTGGATTAAGGGAAGCGTATGGATCCTGAAAAATAATTTGCATATCACGTCTGAGCTTCCTCATCTCTGATAATGATAGATTTGTAACATCCTGATCATTAAATAGAACCTGCCCTTCCGTTGGGTCTAAAAGCCGTAAGATAAGTCTTCCTGTTGTAGATTTTCCACACCCACTTTCTCCAACGATCCCTAGGGTTTCGCCCTTATTCACAAAAAAGGAAAGTCCATCAACGGCCTTTACATCTCCAACTTTTTTTCCAAACACACCACCGTTAACCGGAAAATACTTTTTTAAATTATGGACTTGTAGTAAAGGCTGTGTCATGATTGCTCTCCTCCTCTCGAGTTTGCAAAAAACAGCGAACACGATGACCTCTATCACCAACCCTATAAAGCTCTGGATTTTCAGATGAGCATCTTTCAAATGCAAATTCACATCTCTCAGCAAAACGACACCCATGCCTGATTGAACCAGGCTTTGGCACATTACCAGGAATTGAATAAAGGCGTTCATTCTTATTGCGAATATCAGGAACTGATTTTAATAATCCTTTCGTGTATGGATGCTTCGGATTTTTAAAAATGGATGAGACTTCGCCTTCTTCCACAATCTTTCCGGCATACATGACAACCACTCGTTCACATATTTGCGCAACAACGCCTAAATCATGTGTTATGAGCATAATGGCAGTATTCATCTCAACGTTCAATTCCTTCATTAGCTTCAAAATCTGTGATTGAATCGTAACGTCTAAGGCAGTTGTTGGCTCATCGGCGATTAATAGTTTTGGGTTGCATGCCATCGCCATTGCAATCATTACTCTTTGACGCATACCTCCAGATAATTGATGGGGATATTCCTCCATTAATTCCTCTGCTCGCGGAAGGCCGACACGTTTCATAATTTCAATAGCCTTCAAACTGGATTTCTTTTTACCCCATTTCCTATGTATCTTTATCCCCTCTATCATTTGATTACCGATTGTAAATAAAGGATTAAGAGAAGTCATGGGTTCCTGAAAAATCATCGCGATTTCATTTCCCCTAATTTGACGCATCTTTTTCTCAGAGTAATGGATGATATTTTCACGATTAAAAATAATTTCACCACCGACAACTTTGCCAGGAGGATTTGGAACTAGTCCCATTATCGATAAGGATGTGACACTTTTCCCGCAACCTGATTCTCCAACCACCCCGAGAATTTCCCCTTCTTTTATATGAAAGTCAATGTTGTCAACCGCTGGTATTTCTCCTTCATCAGTAAAAAATGAGGTGCGTAAACCTTTTACCTCAATTATTTTTTCCCCCATCTATCACACCTGCCTTTACAAGAAGTTTTATTAAAAAGGTGGACGAATTATTACAATAATGTAAAAAAAAGGCCCCGAGAAACGAAGGAATTTTATCCTATAATTCGACAGGATTTCCCTGGAAATAACAACAAGATCTCATTCAAAGCAGAAACCCGTCGAATTTGAAGATAAAAAAGATGCGGAAGTTTATCCACGGGTTCCGTTTTGAATTAATAACCGGCCAATTATCACATCAATAGGCATACGAATTTCTAATGTGTAGTAACAGTTAAAATCATAGTCAAAAAAGCTAAGTCTACGGACAAATGAAGGTGAAAATTTTTGCAGGGGTTTGGATGTTTTGGGATTTTCAGACAAGGGGTGGCATATTTAATTCTGGTGTGTCGGAAGTTTGGCGATCTTCAGACAAACGGGTGGCAGAATCTGTGCGGGGGTGTCCGAAGTTCGTGGATTTTCAGACAAAAGAAGGCGGATTCAGTGCAGGGGTGTCCGAAGGTGAAGTAACTTCAGACAAGGATTAGTAAATTCAACGTGAGTGTGTCCGATGTTTGGGGATCTTCAGACTCTGGAATGCGGAATCTGTGCAGGGGTTTCCGAAGTTCGTCGATCTTCAGACAACGGTTGGCATATTCACCGCGAGGGTGTCCGAAGTTTGATGATCTTCAGACAAGGGAAGCTGAAATCAGTACGAGTGTGTCCGAAGTTTGGAGATCTTCAGACAACGGTTGGCATATTCACCGCGAGTGTGTCCGAAGTTTGATGATCTTCAGACAAGGGAACGCGAAATCAGCTCGAGTGTGTCCGAAGTTTGGGGATCTTCAGACAAGGGAAGGCGAAATCAGCGCGAGTGTGTCCGAAGTTTGGGCATCTTCAGACAAAGTAATGCGAAATCAGTGCGAGTGTGTCCGAAGTTTAGATATCTTCAGACAAGGGAAGCTGAAATCAGTGCGAGTGTGTCCGAAGTTTGGAGATCTTCAGACAAGGGAACGCGAAATCAGCTCGAGTGTGTCCGAAGTTTGGGGATCTTCAGACAAGGGAAGGCGAAATCAGCGCGAGGGTGTCCGAAGTTTGAGGATCTTCAGACTCTGGAATGCGGAATCTGTGCAGGGGTGTCCGAAGTTTGTCAATCTTCAGACAACGGTTGGCATATTCACCGCGAGGGTGTCCGAAGTTTGATGATCTTCAGACAAGGGAAGGCGGAATCAGGGCGGGGGTGTCCGAAGGTCTAGTAACTTCAGACAATCGGTGGCATATTCAACGCGAGTGTGTCCGAAGTTTGGGGATCTTCAGACAGTGAAAGGCGGAATCAGTGCAGGGGTGTCCGAAGGTGAAGTAGCTTCGGACATAAGTCGGCAAAATCTGCACAAGTGTGTCTCTGAAACCAAATAATTCCTCTAATATTAGGCGTTAATTTATCGAAAAAAATTAAAGCGTGAATTCATAGGTGAATTCACGCTAAAAAATATATTGTGTTTTATGTTCTGCTCCCTGAATTGGAACCTATTAAAGTATTCCCTGTCTTCGTTAATCATCAAGTTGTTGTACTTGGAAAAGGTTGAAATAATGTCCTTTTTGGCTCATTAATTCGGCATGCGTTCCGACTTCTACGATTTCACCATGCTCAATTAAGACAATTTTATCGGCATGTGTAATCGTGGATAACCGATGAGCAACGATAAAAGTAGTACGATTTTTTGCTAATTCTTCTAGTGATTCCTGAATGAGGTGTTCACTTTCCAGATCCAATGCTGAAGTTGCTTCATCCCAGATTAGTAATGGCGGATTTTTTAAGAATACGCGAGCAATTGCAATTCGTTGTTTTTGTCCACCAGACAGCTTTACGCCTCGTTCCCCTACTTTTGTATCATACCCTTGAGGGAGATTTTCGATAAATTCATGGGCATTAGCTGCTTTAGCTGCTTCAATAACTTCTTTGTCAGTTGCTCCTGGTTTACCAAGCAGAATATTATGCTTGACGGATTCACTAAATAAAAAGGTGTCCTGATGGACCATCCCAATTTTATCACGAAGACTTCTTACCTTAAAAGAACGAATATCCGTCCCATCTAATAAGATTCTTCCTCCAGTTACATCGTAGAATCTTGGTACTAAGCTGACCAGTGTCGACTTTCCTCCACCACTCATTCCGACTAGAGCAACTGTTTCTCCACTTTGAATGTTAAGATTAATATCCTTTAGAACGACTTGATCGTCGTCATCATCGCCATAAGAAAATGTTACATTTTCAAAACTCATGTTTCCGGCTACATTTTTACATTCAATCGCATTCGGCAAGTCGACGATATCATACTTTTCATCTATAAATTCAAATACACGATCCATCGAAGCAAGGGCTTGTGTTAATGTTGTTGATGAGTTTACAAGTCGTCTTAACGGGTTGTAGAGTCGATCAATATAAGCGACAAACGCAACCAAAGTTCCGACTGTTAAATCACCTTGAATCACTTGAAAGCCTGCATACCCGATGACAAGCAATGGAGCGATATCTGTTATCGTATTAACGACAGCAAAGGTTTTTGCATTCCAGCTTGTATGGTCTAATGCCTTTTGTAGAAAATTGCTGTTTTGTTTATCAAATAGCCTTTGTTCATGATCTTCAATTGCAAAACTTCGGATAACAGGAATCCCTTGCACACGTTCATGAAGATACCCTTGTACCTCAGCCAATGCCTGTGATCTTGATCTTGTAAGATGGCGAAGTCTGCCATAAAAATACTTAATCGAAAAGCCATAAAGTGGAAACAAAATAATAGAAACGATTGTTAATGGAATATCGAGTGTTAGCATAATCGCAATTGCAATAAAAATTGTAAACAGATCAAGCCATAAGTTCATTAATCCAGTAATGACAAATGTTTTCGTTTGCTCCACATCATGAATAACCCTAGATATTACTTCACCCGCTCGTGTATTGGCATAATACCTTAGACTTAGCTTTTGTATATGATCAAAAAGCTGGTCACGGATATCATAGAGGATTTTACTACCGACCCACTGTGCATAATATTGACGATAATATTCAACGGGTGGCCGCAGTACAAGAAAAATAAATAACATGATTCCCATCGCTAAGAAAAGTTTCGATAGTTTTTCATCTTGTGTAAGATCTGCAGCGATGACATCATCCAATACATATTTCAGTAATAGTGGAGTGAGCATTGGAATCGAGAATTTTATGATACCAATGATAATTGTGATAAAGATTTGAAACCGGTACGGCTTCACAAATTTCATATAACGTCTAGTACTCCCCAATCCCCTGACCTTCCTTCTAGTTGTTGTACAATCAATTACCCGAAAAACAATCGGGTTAAAATTTGAAAACCTGTTGTTATTTTCAACAGGTTTTAGAGGTTATTCAATTGCGCCTTTACATATTTGCGCGCAGATTTTTAGGCCCACACGATGTCGGTCACAAAGATGTTGCCACAGGAAGTGGCGGTTTTAGTCTTTGATTTATTGCTCGAAAAAAATTCATAAAAATCTGTGGCATCAGCCGGAGGCTTAACATTATTCAATAGAAGTTGGGACTTCTACTGAATAATGTTAACTTCGATAGGTTAGATAGCGCTCGTACCAGATATCAATAAAATCCGGTGCAAATGGACCTTTACGCCCACGAATCCATTGGATAAGCTTGTCCACATTATTTTTTAATATCTTATCGATGACATCAGGATAATTCATTTCACGACGATGCTTTTCATACTCATCCTCGTCTAATAAGATAAATGTCATATCTGGAAAAACCTTTATATCCAAATCATAATCGATATATTTCAATGCTTCATCATCGGAAATAAACGGGGAACTGATATTACAATAATAATAAACCCCATCCTCACGTATCATTCCGATAATATTAAACCAATGGCGCGCATGAAAATAACATATAGCCGGTTCACGTGTAATCCAAGTCCGGCCGTCGGACTCTGTCACAGTTGTGCGGTCATTCCCGCCTATGACTATGCTTTGTGTACCCTTAAGCACTCTAGTTTCTTCCCAAACACGGTGAATATGGCCATTATGTTTATAACTATGGATTTGTATTTTATCTCCTTCCATGGGAATACCCATTCTCTCTCCCTACTTTCACTTTGGGCAGCTTTGTCTTATACATTTCTAAATCTTCCAAAATTTGATATAGATTTTGTATATTATTCGATAGGTTTAATGCCGAACTCCCATATCGAACGTATTAAAACAAAGAAAAACCTTTTTCTATTATTATAACGGTTAGTCACATTTTTTAAAACAAAAGAGCCATCGTTATTTTTCGATGACTCTTTTACGCAACATATTTAGACAGTTTGATGGATTTTGCCTTGATAGGATCGAATAACTTCTTCCGTTTGTTGCTGGAATAAGTCATGGATCTGCGTTAGCTCATCTTGCATACGTTTTATCTCTTCTTGGATCGGCTGGAGTTCAGTTTCTTTTTGAAGTTCTAAAATTTGCTTCTCTAGTTCTTGGCATCTTTCAATTTCAGATTGAATGAAAAGTAGCTTATCCATTGTTTTTAACTGTTCACCAACAAGGGCATTAAAATCGCTCATCATGTGATCCTCCTAATTGTCTATGAACTATTATTATTGTTATAACCTATTATTTCTGGAAATAGACTCAATTTCCTTTGTCTATGTATGTAGTTATATAGGAGGTTTTGTCAAACTATCAAGGAAGGGCGTTGGCTAGCGGGTCATTATTTGAATTTTAGGATATCATCGATTTTATGAAAGACTCTACGATGGCGACTTTCCTCCATTCGGGACTTCATCCTCCTTATGAAAGACTTTACGATGGTGACTTCCCCCCGTTCGGGAATTCATCAGCCTCCTCATCCAACTCAAAAAAGAAAAAGGAAAACACTTCCCGACGAATACGGGAAGTGTTTTAGGTAAAGCAGTAAGTATTTTGATTATATTAGCCTTGGCCTTTGTTAGACTGAGACTGTTGGTTTTGACGTCTTACTTCTTGAGCGTTTGTTTCGCTAGCAAACTCAGTACCGAATTGACCACCAGCACCTTGAGATTGAGCGTTTTGTTGTCTAACTTGTTGTACGTTAGTTCCAGCTGAAGTTTTGTTTGGTTGTTTAGCCATTGTAATCACCTCCACGACAATTAATTTGTCCTAGAAAGGAATTTAATATCCATAAAAAATATTATTTAAAAATAGGATATTTTTACATACTTTGGATAATCTTATTAATTGAACATAGTGAAACTAATATGATGTTCAAAAAGGAGGGTAATTGAAGATGTATGCTGGTCGAGACATGACTCATTTATCAATGATCCCAAAAAATGAATGGAAGGAAAGCGAGCTTGCTTTTTTCCACCATTCCTTTCAACAAATTGTCCCTTATTTAAATGCTGAGGGCCAATCCCTGCACCGTGAAATCGTCCAGGAAATTGAAGCTAGGGGCGGTTTCCACCGTAACAATGAATATACAAGTGATATTAAATTGTCGTATGATTGATTTTAGGTAGAGATAAAGTGGGTCAAGGGACCTGTCCCCTTGACCCATTTATTTAGTGAGGTAGCTTTTTAATATTTTTTGATGGGAAACTGGGAAGGTGTATTGTTCCATTTCCTTTAGGCTAACCAGCTTCAAGTTGTCGGTTTCCTTTATAGTACCCTCTATTTTCCCTTCAAACACAGTTATGTTCCAAATCAAATGAGAAAACACATGCTGAATTGTCGTGAATGCTTGGCCAATTTTTGCATTTACTTGATACTCGTTAGTCAAGAAATCACCGAGCTGTTCTTTTGGTGCCTGGACATCTAGAATGGTTTCATTGTTTGGAAATTCCCACAGATTTGCTAAAAGTCCTTTTTCAGGTCGTTTATGGATTAAAAGTTTGCCATCCTCGTTTTGAAGGACAACTGCCGCCATAGATACAGCCGTTGGTGCCTTTTTCTTACTCTTTACTGGTAGTTCTTTTTGAACACCCTCTGCAAAAGCTCTACAATGTTCTTGAACGGGACATAATAGGCATGCAGGATTTCCTGGAACGCAAATCAGTGCACCTAATTCCATTAAAGCTTGATTAAAAGCAGATGGATTATCTTTTGAGATAATTTCTCTGACAATATCTTCAAACAATTTGCGCGTTTTGGGCTTAGCAATGTCATCCCATACTGATAAAATTCTTGAAAGTACTCGCATCACATTTCCATCCACTGCAGGCTCAGGTATTCCATAAGCAATACTAAGGATTGCCCCAGTAGTATATGGGCCTACACCTTTTAGACTCGAAATTTCTTCAACTGTATTTGGAACCTTACCATCATATTCTTGCGCAACTTCCTTAACAGCAGCATGAAGGTTTCGAACACGTGAATAATACCCTAGGCCTTCCCATGCTTTAAGTACTTTCTCTTCATCTGCCTCAGCAAGATCTTCGATTGTCGGAAACTTAGAAACGAAATTCTCAAAATACGGAATCACTGTATCGACTCTTGTTTGTTGGAGCATAATTTCCGAAACCCATACTTTATAAGGATCTTGATCCTGCCTCCAAGGAAGGTCTCTTTGTTCTTTTTCAAACCAATCAATTAAATCATTTTGAAATTCATTTATCGAAAAACTTTTTAAAAGTTTCATTTGTCCATACCATTCCCTCTCCCAAGGTGATAAAATTAAAATAATTTACCTACATGAAGAAAAAGCTTGTCCTTCTTCATGAAATCCTATCTTAAAACCCCAAAAAATTAGTGTTCCATTCAATTTTTTTCAAACATCTTTTTAAATTGAGATTGTTGGTTACATTAAACTTAGGAACAACTAAAAGCACAAGCGCCTTGTTCAGCTCTGACAAGCACAAGACGATTCGGCTAGAAGGTTGCTTTTTAACCTTCTTGCCGAATCGAATTGTGACCTCGAGGGGCTAGGCGATGCAGCTAGACAAGTTCGAAAAAGGAGGTCCCATTTTGGATACAGGAACACATATCGTTATGGGTTTTGCTTTAGGTGGCATTGCCACACTTGACCCACATGTTACGGTTAACCCCGCTACTACTCATGCCGTGATCCTAGGAACGTTAATTGGTTCGCAAGCACCAGACCTTGATACGATACTTAAATTACGAAACAATGCTCATTATATAAAAAATCACAGAGGAATTACACATTCCATACCGGCGGTTTTACTTTGGCCGATATTGATTACTGGAGCCCTTTTATTCTTTTACCCAGAAGCGAATCTATTATCTTTATGGATGTGGACCTTTATTGGTGTCATTCTCCATGTATTTGTCGATATTTTTAATGCATATGGAACGCAAGCGTTACGGCCTTTTTCTCACAAGTGGGTAGCATTAGGTGTTATTAATACATTTGACCCCTTTATCTTCCTCATGCATTTAGTAGGTATTATCGTGTGGAAGTTTGGGCTGCACCCAGGAGTAACATTCTTTTCCGTATATGCAATCCTTCTGGTTTATTATATCATTCGATTTCGAATGCGAAATAAGGTTGAAGCAGCCGTTCGTGCCAAAATCGATGAAAAAATCACAGAGGTTATTATTTCTCCAACCTATCGTTTCAGTCAATGGCATATTGCCGTCATAACAGAGAAATATTTTTATGTTGCTCGCTCTGTAAACAACGAACTTATTTTACATGATCAATTTGTTAAACGCCCAATTCCTGATACACCTGTTATAAATGCTGCAATAAAGGACAAGAACCTTGCTGCATTCCTCCACTTCTCACCCGTTTATCGATGGGAAGTTGATGAGTATGATGATTATTATGAAGTTCGCTTTATTGACTTAAGATATCGAAGCAAGGGACATTATCCATTTGTTGCGGTTGTACAGCTGGATCTTGATTTAAATATTATAACATCCTATACTGGCTGGATTTTCAGCGAAGAAAAACTCCGTAAAAAACTAGAGCTCATCCCGAGTTAAACCATTCCCCCCATAACAATGTTGTTATGGGGCTTATTTACTTCCAATTACTTGATAAGGATTACCATTAATTCACGTTCTCCATTTTACATCATAAGAGGTCAAGAACTCCATACTAGTAATACGTGTTTAAAGGAGAGAACTCCCTTTTTGCACGATATCCAATTTTGCTTCTATAGGAGGTATTCGCATGCGGAACAAAAAACGAGGATTCCCAAACCAGAATCGTAATAAGTTTCAGGGTGAGCCTAGAGCAAAGGCAGAATACGCTTCAACAAGAGCAGATGGTTCCATTAACACACATCCACAAGAACGAATGAAGGCTTCAAGTGAGCGACACGATTTTTAACTTAGGGATCAGACCAAAGACTAAGAACGCCACATCATGTTGGCCTAAATCGATTCGAGTATAACTTGGAGGTGCGTATAATGGGTAAAAAAGGCTATAAACGAAATGAATACAACAATCCTTTCCAACAAGCATGGGCAAATCCAAAACATGCATGGGCACAGGTAAATGGTGAAACAAGACGGACACAAAATCTCATTATATTGGAGCATCAAACAAGAAAACAATCATAATTAGAAAAGTGAAGCGGCTTGTCAGCCCCGACAAGCACAAGACGGGCCGGCTTGTTCTTTAACCTTCTTGATGGAATGGCTTGTGACCTCGAGGGGCTAGGCGATGCAGCTAGACAATAATAAAAACCAGAGAGATCGTTTCTCTCTGGTTTTTATTATTCTTTAATAAGCAATGAAATCGGTAATGCTTCTTCCTTGCCCTCTTGGCTCATTCGATGTCCCCAAGCAAACACACCGTTGATGTAGTCGATTTTAAAATAACTGCCAGGGTCGCCATCTATTTCATATGTTTCTCCAGGTTTGTAATCCGCTGGATTAAGGAGATATGCTTTTGCCATAGAAGCTTTTCGTTCGAGCACAGCAAGTTCATTTACAATGCCAAGCTGTTCTGCTTTTCGGGCTTGTTCCTTTAAGCCAGCAATTTCCTGCCTTAATTCAAATTCTGTCATTTTGCTGTATCGTTTTTCTTGCATGTTAGTTCTCTCCATCCTTTATGTGAGTGATGAATTTTTCAATCATATCTAAGTCAAAGCCTTTGCGAAAAAGGGCTTGTTTCATTTTTTGTTCGTATTCCCATCCATCTAATTTATCAAATTTTCTATGAGCCTTCATTCCATGATGCTCGAGGGCTCCCCACTCTTCATCTGTGTCCTTCTCAATCGACGCTTCTTCCATGGCGATTTGAATGACGTCCCACGAATAACCTTTTCTTTGAAGGGTTTGCTCGATTTTTTGTTTTGTTTGACGCTCTGAAGCTTTATTGTTTTTTGGGATCGTTTTTGAAATTAACTTTATGGCTTTTTCGACTTGCTCGTCCATCGTAAAAAGGGCAAGACTTTTCAATAAAATGTCCTGTTCAATTCCTTTTTCAAATAGTTCTTGTTTAATTACCTCAGGGCCCTTTGTGGTTGTATTAATTTGTGTTTGGACATACGCTCTCGCAAATTCCTCATCATTAATGTATTTATATTCAGCAAGTTTATGAATCACGTCTGGAATAATTGGTTCATCGACTTCTTTTTTCTTAAGGTAATCAATGACTTCCTTCGTCGAACGCATTCTATAGGATAAAAAATTCAATGCCAAATTAAAGGCTTTTTTCACTTCATCCTCAAACTGTATTTCCGAAATGTCTAACTCATCAAGCTCCATCCCTTTTTTTAGCTGAAAAGAAATAAGAATATCCTGATCAACACTAAAAGCATATTCTTCGCCCTTCCCGTGATCAAGAAAAATATTAAATCGCTCTGTATTTTTCTTTTGAGTTGTGATTTTCGCTATAATGGCCATATCAATTACACCTCCCCTTTATAGTAGCACAGAAATTTAGAGGATAAATGGAAAACTTATTGAATTATGTAGGAAAAGGCATGGAAAGGAAGAAACTAATGAAGATTGCGATTGCTGGTGGAACTGGCTTTGTCGGAAAAAAGCTTACCGATTTTCTTTTGGATCAAAATCATGAAGTATATATTTTAACGAGAAATACTACCTATACAAGTCACCACCCTAACCTTCATTATGTTGAATGGCTAACAGCAACAAGTTCCCCAGAAAACCAACTACAAGGTCTAGATGCTATGATTAATCTCGCTGGTGAATCGTTGAATAGTGGTAGATGGACAGAGATTCGTAAAAAAAGAATAACAGAAAGTCGGATAACGGCAACAAAGGAAGTTCTTCGTATACTCTCTTCCTTGCCTAAAAAGCCGGAAGTCTTGTTGAATGCAAGTGCAATTGGAATTTATGGGACTTCAGAGACCGACACTTTTACAGAAGATTCTACGCAAGATGGCAGTGATTTTCTAGCAAAGACTGTTATTGCTTGGGAAGACGAAGCAAAGAAAGCAACTGACCTAGGTGTCCGAACTTGTTTCTTACGGTTTGGCGTTGTTCTTGGTGAGGACGGTGGTGCTCTTACACGAATGGTTTTACCTTATCATTTATTCATCGGAGGCACGATCGGCTCTGGAAAACAGTGGTTATCATGGATTCATATTGATGATGTTGTAAAAGGAATTGATTTTCTTTTACACAATACATCCGTCCACGGATCAGTTAATTTCACTGCACCACAACCCATGCAAATGAAACACTTTGGTCAAACCATCGGAGCTGTTATACATCGACCACATTGGCTTCCAGTACCCGGGTTTGTCTTAGAGGTTTTACTCGGTGAGATGAGCATCTTGGTATTAAAGGGACAAAAAGTGTTACCAAAAAAACTTGAAGAGCATGGGTTCTCTTTTACTTTTAAAACAGTAGAACAGGCATTGAGTCAAATTTTAAAAGGTTGATTCGACATGATTCAGCAAGGTCTTTACAAAACCGTCGAAATTACCAAAAATTTGATACAAAATTTTCACAAAAAACCTATTTATTTTTACAAAAGTTTCGAGTATGATACCTAGAGTGAAGTAAAAAAAGTATTACACAACAATAAAATACAAACTTAAAATTGGCTAATTCAAGTTGGCTAACTTTAGGGAAGGCAAATGGTGCGCCACCAGTTTCACTGGTTCTAGTGGGTTCGATTCCCACCCCGAAATTTTTTATCAATACAAAAAATTTCGAGGGTGGATCCTGCCACAGGTCTGGTCTGTCCTCATCTGGAGGGGAAACTGATGCTAAAAAAACGTGAACTTCAGGATTGTCTCGCGCTTTATGAATTACTGGTGCACCCAGATGTCTTCCCATTTGTGCGTCAAAAGGCTTATTCCTATGAAGAGTTTTTATTTGTAACAAAGCAAACGATTGAAGCAGAAGAGCGTGGTGAATTGATTTCACGTACTATTTTAGACGAGTGGGGCTCTCCGATCGGAACGATTAATTTATATGACATTGAAGACAATGCAGGTTTCCTTGGTACTTGGCTTGGCAAACCATTCCATGGAAAAGGCTACAATCAAGCAGCAAAGGATGCATTTTTTGCAGAACTCTTTTTTGAGCTTGGTATTGAAACAATCTTTATGAGAGTTAAGAAAGTAAACCATCGCTCAACAAAAGCTGTTCAAAAGCTACCTTTTGTGTCATTCGCCAATGAAACGAGAAAGTCATTACTTGACCAGATCAATGCTGATGGTGATATTTTTAACCTTTTTGAGGTTTCCAAAGATTTATATACATTGCATACCTTACGTGTAGGACAGAGTACTGAAGAAGAACATTTAAGAGAAGCTTAAACCCGTTATTTTCAACGGGTTTTTTGTTTGGATTTTTTTGGAATGGATAAACTAATACTATATTACTTAGAAAGCGAGGAATCTTTGATGGCAAAAGAAAAAAAGCGGGACAATAAGTCAAAAAGCACTTTAAGCAGCATGCAAGAGGTTTCATATTCTAGGGATTTTAAAATGGCTGACCAAGCCGGTGGGTATACCAAAAAGCAGGCTAGACATTAACATAATCAAATACGCCTTGGCGTATCTGATCACAGATTTTTTTCAAACTTGCTCGAAAATCTTCCATCGAAAAATCTGTGGCATCCGCCGGAGGCGAACATTATTCAGGCAGGCTAATTTTATCTAGTTCTTTTAGCCTTCATATATACAGACATTGTTTTTATACGGAAACCTTAAGTTGAATAATGTTCAGTATCTTCCACTTATGAAGTAAGTTTTCAAGGTCATCCTATAATTGAGCAGGTTGCGTTTGTAACCTCTCCACTATTATCTAGGATGGTGTTGAGAATGGGCAGATCAAGAGGACAAAAATCACGAGATAAAAACAAAGGGAACTTACCACAAGTTCCACAAAACATGAAATCAGATGGTCGTGATGTCGAGTTCTCACGTGAACTTGCTGACCAAGACGATTTAGAAGCGCAAGCACGCTCAAATGCAGCAGATGCGAGAGCGAAAAAACGAAAAAAGAAATAGGTAATGTGTCCATAACCGAAGGAAAACGTCCTTCGGTTTTTTTTTTTGCTAAATACAGTCCCCCTTTTCCCTCTTATACATATTTTTAGCACAGTACAAACTCGTAGCGCATAAAATAAATCGATTGCCAATACTCACAATTCATGGAGGTGAATGAAATGGAGTATTCAATTACAAGAGATTATATTCGTTTGGGAAATTCACGATCCGGGCAAAAGATTTCAAAGGTGCGATTTATCGTTAGTCATGACACAGGGAATCCTGGGTCTACTGCTTATGGAAATCGAAATTATTTTGACCGTTCACAGCCAAGTGCTTCTGCCCACACTTTCATTGATGATAAATACGTTTTAGAAATAATCCCCCTCAACGAAAAAGCATGGCATGTTCGTTACAATATTACGGCTGACAATCAGCGTTTTGGTGATAATGCAAATGACGCAGCAATTGGTGTAGAGCTTTGCCATGGAGGGAAAATTAATTTCCAAGAGGCATATAATCGATATGTGTGGTACCATGCTTATTTGTGTGACAAATTTAATTTAGATCCGAAAAAACATATTGTGGCACATAGCACATTAGACCCTTCTAGAAGATCAGATCCACAAAATGCATTGCGCCCACATGGCGTTTCTTGGGAAGAATTTATCCATGATGTACAAGAGTCATTTAATCGTGATTTTAAGGGTGTACCTACTAGCAATCCGAAGCCTGTCGTTGCAGGAGTATCAACGCGGTTGCCAATTCGAAGAGGAAATACAGGTCCATTCGTAAAGGAAATTCAAGAAGACTTAATTAAAGCTGGTTATTCAATGTCTCCATATGGTGCTGATGGAAGCTTCGGCCCTGCAACCGAAAATGCAGTCATGCGCTTCCAAAAACGATATGGGCTAGCTGTGGATGGGCTAGTTGGGCCAGCCACATTAAGAAAGCTTGAAGAAGTCATTAAACAGAACAATTCTACCGACGACGAGTTTCCACTCCCTAATGGAGTTTGGAAACGTGGTGACAAAGGTGAAGAAGTTCGTATGATCCAACGTGCTTTAAAGCATATTAACTTTGATCCTAAAATGATTGATGGCAGTTATGGTCCATTAACGGAAGATGCAGTTAGAAGATTTCAATCGATGTATGCTGCTTTAAAAGACGATGGGATATATGGACCAAATACTAAGAAATATATTCAGATGGAATTAAATGATATGTAACCCACTGGCTTCAGTGGGTTTTTATTTGTTGGATATCGTTATTTTTTCGTAAATTGAGCTATTAGCCATAAGCGATAGGCTAACGGCCAAAAAAACAAATTAACAGCCATAAAATCTAATTAACAGCCATAAAACAGTTTGCCATCAGCCATAAACCAAGAGATTTTACCGTTGATTGATCTCTTTCCAAACCTCTTCATATACTTTTTTCAATGGAATGCCATTTTCTTCTGCAATCCGGCGGCAATCTTCATATTCTGGAGACTTTTGAACGGATTCCCCTTCGAAAACCCCTTCTTTCACGGTAATTTTGCCCCATTTTGTGATAACTTCCGTAAAAGTTCGTTCAAGTCGATGAACGGATAGTGGGTAATACCGTAATCCAAGCGTCGTTGTTTCCGAAAACAAAATAGCTTTCATTTTGTCTAATTTGCCTTTGGCGCAAAGAAGCTGTAGAAGGACAGCTGGTCTGTTTTTCTTCATATAAATAGGAGTATAATAAACGTCATTTGCTCCAGCATCAAATAATAAATCCATGACATAGCCTAACCATTCACCAGACATATTATCGAGGTTTACCTCGAGCTTGATCATCTCGCTGTCGATATGCTCATGATTTGGAGGAAGTTTTTTTTCCATAATTCCCTACCCTTTCCTGCAAAAATAGACTATCGCTAGTATAACATTAGGCGATAAAAATAGCCCGCCAATTGGCGAGCTATCCATTCGTGTTTTTTAAAACTCAAAGTAGTCTTTTGCGTTTTGGTAGCAGATTCCTTTTACGACATCTCCTAGTAAATCCATGTCGTTTGGAACTTCTCCGTCTTCAACCCATTCTCCAATTAAGTTACACACTAAACGACGGAAATACTCGTGTCTAGTGTAAGATAGGAAGCTTCTAGAGTCAGTAAGCATACCGATGAAACGGCTGAATAAGCCAAGGTTCGCTAATGCTTTCATTTGCTCGAGCATTCCTTCTTTTTGATCATTGAACCACCAAGCAGTTCCGAATTGCATTTTACCTGGTTTTCCTCCGCCTTGGAAGTTACCAATTGTTGTACCAAGGATGTAGTTATCGTTTGGATTTAAAGAGTAAAGAATGGTTTTTGGTAGAGCATCTTCTGTATCTAGTGCATCTAGTAATTGGTTTAATGGACGTGCTAGTTCACCATCATTGATGCTATCATAACCAGTGTCTGCTCCTAATTTTCCAAACATTCTTGTGTTGTTGTTACGTAACGCATGAATATGTAATTGCATCGCCCAGTCGCGTTTTGCATATTCTTTCCCTAAGAAAACGAGTGTGTAGGATTTATACTTAATTTCATCCTCAATTGAAACTTTTTCACCTTTGATTGCTTTTTCAAATGACGCTGCAGCTTCTTCTTTTGTTGTATGCTCATACATCATTGTGTTAATAGCATGGTCAGATACTCGGCCACCAAGTGAATGGAAGAATTCAATTCTGTTCTCTAGCGCAGTTAAGAAATCATCATAATTTGAAATCCCAACACCAGATACTTCACTTAGTTTTTTCACCCAACTAACAAAAGTGTCTTGGTTGATTTCTAAACCTTTGTCTGGTCGGAAGCTTGGTAATACTTTTACATCAAAGCTTGAATCTTCAGCAATAAGCTTGTGATATTCTAATGAGTCTGTTGGATCGTCAGTCGTACAAACGACTTCTACATTTGATTTTTTAATAAGGTCTCTTGCACCGAATCCTTCTCCGGTTAACTTGCTATTTACATTTTCCCAAATAGCAGGAGCAGATTTTTCGTTTAAGATTTCATGTACATCAAAGAAACGTTGAAGTTCTAAATGAGTCCAGTTGAACAATGGGTTTCCAATTGTCATTGGAACTGTTTTTGCCCAAGCAACAAATTTATCATAATCAGAAGCATTTCCTGTTACGTACTCTTCTTCAATACCATTTGCTCTCATTGCTCTCCACTTATAGTGGTCGCCATATAGCCATGCTTCAGTAATATTTTTGAAAGTTTTGTTTTCATAAATTTCTTGTGGGCTTAAGTGGCAGTGATAATCAATGATTGGCATGTCCTTTGCAAAGTTATTGTACAAAGCTACCGCAGTGTCATTTGACAACAAGAATGTTTCATCCATAAATTTTTTCATTTTTGTCCACCTGCTTTTTTAAATTTTACTTACTTATAGTAACCCAATAGTGGGGAGATAATCAATTAATGCCTTTGCGTTTTTACCTTAATATTAAAGTTCCAACGGCAAAGGGGTATCTAAAAAGACACCCCATTTTTTTATTCTATTAGTAGATCTGGTAAGAATAGTGAAAACTGTGGAACGAATGTAACTAAAAGTAAGGTTACAATCATCGCTAAATAGAATGGTGCCATTCCCTTGAGTGTTTTCTCTATTGGTATTTGTCCAATTGCACAACCTACAAAGAGACAGGTTCCTACTGGTGGTGTAATTAAGCCAATTGCTAGGTTTAAAATGAGCACTACACCAAACTGTACTGGATCCATGCCAGCTGCAGTAGCAACAGGTAATAAAATAGGAGTCGCAATTAAGATAAGTGGAGCCATGTCCATAAACATACCAAGAACTAGTAAAATTAAGTTGATAAGCAATAATGTTACAATGTCATTAGGCGAGAACGCAAGAAGTCCCTCTGTAACCATTGCTGGAACTTTTAATAATGCTAAAAGCCATCCAAACGCTGATGATGAAGCGATTAAGAATAGTACCATTGCTAAAGTTTTAGATGTTCTTACTAAGATAATACGCATTCTTGAAAGCGGAATATCACGATAAACGAAGAATGTAATAATAAATGCATATACTACACCAATCGCAGCTGACTCAGTAGCTGTGAAGATACCACTTACAATACCACCGATGATGATAACAGCCGTTAAAAGACCTAATAAACCTTCACGAATAATTTTTGGAATCTCTTCTCTTTTAACAGGTTCACCTTTTGGATAGTTACGTTTTACCGCAATAATATATGTTACAACCATTAGAATTAATCCTAATAAGATACCTGGTACAATTCCACCCATAAATAAAGCGCCTACAGAAACTCCACCTGCAGCAGTAGAATAAATAATCATGTTATGACTTGGTGGGATCATAACCCCTTGTGCTGCACTGGAAATTGTTACGTTTACAGCATAATCTGAATCATATTTTGCCTTTTTCATCATTGGAATTAAAACAGATCCGATTGAAGATACGTCTGCAACTGCAGACCCTGAAATTCCGCCGAAGAATGTACTTGCCAATACGTTAACCATGGCTAGTCCACCACGAACCTTACCAATCATAACGTTAGCTAAGTTAATTAAGCGTCTAGAAATACCGCCTTCATTCATTATTTCTCCTGCTAAAATAAAGAAAGGAATCGCAAGGAGTGAGAATGAATTAAGTCCGCCTACCATACGTTGTACTAATGCTGCTAAATCTATATCCATATAAATTCCTGTTAAAAATGATGACACTATTAAACTTAGTGCAACAGGAACGCGTATAAGTAGTAGAAGAACAAAGCTTCCTAATAATACTAATACTTCCATTTATAACTCACTCCTCTATCTGTTCATCCCATTCTTGGTGCATACCCTTTTTAAACAATAGCTCGATGCCGTAAATTAGCATTAAAATTCCTGAAACAGGGATTGCTGCGTATAAAACACTTTGCGGTAACCCAGTTCCTGCCATTGTGGATTCGCCCATCAATGTTGTAAACCTAATTCCGTAAACAATAAATATAATGGCAACAATAATTACTAAAATTTTTGCGATAATATCACATAATGTTTGGACCTTTTTTGGAAATAACGCAACTAATGCACCTACACCAATATGGAGTTTATCTCTGAAACCAACAGCGATTCCGATGAAACTTACCCACACTAGTAGTAGCATTGACACCTCCGAGGACCAACGGGGAGTATAGCTGAAAAAATATCTTGTAAAAACTGTTGCAGCAACAATAACGGTCATTAATGCTATGAAAATAACATTTATATTGTCAATCCCGTTATCAAACATACTTTTGATTTTTTTAAACCGTTCCATTTAACTAGCCTCCTTAAAGCAAACCCGATGATTGTCGAGCCTCAGATGAAAGCAAAGCAGTAGTTGCATAATACTTTCTGTATTCGTTAAAAAACTAACGAAGCTTTTCATTACCTTTTTAACTAACCCAAACACATCATTTTCCGTGTTAGAAAATTTATATTCTTTGCTTTCAACACATGAAGTCATACTAAACTATATGAGGGGCACCCCTCCCTCAAGACCATCATCTTAAGGGAGAATTTGCCACCAAAAGCTTGATAGATAATTATTCTACCGCTTCGATTTTTTCAATATTTTCTTTGTATGCGCCACCATGTTTGTCATAAACAGGTTGTACAGCTTCACGCCATGGAGTAGTATCTGTAATTTCAACTACTTCATTACCTGCAGCTTCTACTTTTTCTTTTGCTTCATTTTCTAGATCTGCCCAAGCAGTTTTTTGAGCTTCTTGTGATTCCATTGCAGCTTCTTTGATTGCTTTTTGATGTTCTTCACTTAAATCATTCCATACCTTAGAAGAAATCATTAAAATTTCAGGAACGCGTGAGTGAGCATCTAAAGTAAAGTATTTTGCAACTTCATAGTGATTTACTGAATAGTAACTTGGATAGTTGTTTTCAGCACCATCGATAACACCTGTTTGAAGACCAGAATATACCTCTTCGTACGCCATTGGAGTTGCAGATGCACCAAGTGATTCTACCATGTCTACTACTAGAGCAGATTGTTGAACACGAATCTTAAGACCCTTTAAATCTTCTGGCTTTTCAACTGGGTGTTTTGAGTTATAGAAGTTACGGCTACCAGAATCATAGAATACTAGACCTCTCATATTCGCTTCTTCCATACCAGCTAATAAATCCTCACCGATTTCACCATTTAATACACTCCACATATGGTCTGCATCTCTAAATAGGTAAGGCATTGAAAGAACACCTAAATCTTTAGAGAATTCAGCAAGTGGACTTGCATTAACACGTGCAAAGTCGATTGTACCTAATTGAACTTGCTCGATAACGCTCTTCTCGTCTCCAAGCTGACCACCCGCGTACACTTCAACTTTAACTTGTCCATCAGTTTTCTCTTCTACTAATTTCGCAAACTCTTTATCCCCTACAACTGTTGGATAATCCTCAGGTTGGTTGTCTGCTAATTTTAAAACGATAGGATCTTTTGCATCGCCATCTCCACCGCCACTAGTTTTAGTAGCTGAATCATCTCCTCCGCCACAAGCTGCTAATAAGCCTGCAAGCATAAAGGACATAGATAGAACTGCTAAGCCTTTTTTCTTCATAAAAAGCTTCCCCCTCTGGTGTGTTTTATTTTTGGTTTCAAAGTCTATAATACTTAACTTCCCATATGAAACGCTTTCATATGTTATGAAAAAAAATCGAAAGCAACTGGCAATCGCTTTCATTTGTGTTATAGACTTCAGCAAAATAACAACGTTGTTATTTCTACTACATCATAAATTAAATTATTGTAGTTTTCAAGTCTTTTTTTGTCGAATTCTAAATATACAGTTTTGTAAACGTTGACAATATAGTGGAAACCTGTGAAAATATTAGATAAATAAGCTATAAATTTATTAAAAAAATAATAACGTTGTTAAATGAATTTTACATGACACAACATATTAAAATAAAAAAATAATCTATAGGTGACTTCTATGAATATTACGATTAAGGATATTGCACGGGTAGCTGGTGTTAGTTACTCTACTGTTTCAAAAGCGTTGAACGATAGCCCACTAGTTAAACCGGATACAAAGACAAAGATTATGAAAATTGCCAAGGAGTTAGGATATAAACCTAATTTTGCTGCACAAAGCCTTGTTTCTAAACAAACAAAAGTAATTGGATTGATTTGGCCGACTCTAGAACGGATTGCTCCGTCTACATTGGTTACTAGAATCAATGAGGAAATTAAATCAAACTCCTATTCTATGATATTATCAATTGATTGTATTGAGGATTCGCTTGAGTTGTTCAAACGGTATCAAGTAGATGGGGTTCTTGTGTTTGATGAACATAACCATAGTATTTTAGATACGGTTTCAATTCCAATAGTGACTTACGGTGTTGGAAGAAACAAAAAACATACTGTGATTGATGTCAGCTATCAAAGGGCTATGAAAATGTCTGTTGAATATTTATATAATCTTGGGCATAGAAACATCGCTTATCTTGGCGATTTCTCACCTATCGATGATCGACAATTAGAAAAATACTACGGCATAAAAAAAGCAATGAATAGCCTAAATCTCCCGATTACAAATGAAAATTTAGTAAACACGGCAGGACTTAATTGGTATGATGGATATTTAGCAACTAAGCGTTTGTTGAACTCTCCTAATAGACCTACTGCAATTATTGGTTCAAGTTATGATATTAGCGCAGGAATTGTTCGCGCACTTCGTGAGGCGAACTTAATTATCCCAAAGGATATTTCCGTTATGAGTTACGATAATATCTCACAAATGGGAAATCTGGAAATTCCATTAACGAGTATCGGGGTCCCCGTGGATGAAATTGCTTGTAATATGGTTGAAACTCTAATAACTCAAATAAAAACGAAGGATACAACACCTATTCTTAAACAATTAAACCCGAAAATAAATGAACGGGTCTCGTGTGCTCAGGCTGGAATACTACTATGAGATGGCTAGGATGATTGCCTAGCCATTGTTTATTTTTACAACAAGGAGAAAATCATGATTGTTCTATATAGTCTATTGTTTTTGTTTTATTTTTTAAGTTTAATAGTTGATTCTTTATGGGTTACGACAGGAATGGGAATGCTATCCATTCTTGCGTGGCTTTTTTCTATTAAAGGATCTTCTCTATTATTCAGGGTTATTAGTATTCTTTTTGTAGGGATTGGTATTCTAGTATTTTTCCTTGAAGGTAGGGAAATTACAGAGTTACCATTGTATGCTACATCCATGGTTCCCTTATTAGCTATCTTTTATGTTCTGCCTTTTATCAACTCGATAATTATCGTGGGACGATACGATCAGCAAGTTAGTAAACTTTTAAAAGTCCGTATTCAAAATATGGGGCAGTTATTTGGTCGAACATCAATGGTTACCTTTTTATTGGGAGGTTTTCTTAACCTTGCAACCCTTCCACTCGTTAAGGCAGTTATACAGAAAAATATTTCTCATATGGCAGAAAATCTTCGAAATAAATTTATTTCACGTGCAATGCTAAGGGGATATGTTTTTAGTATTATCATTTCGCCCATGGAGTTGTTAGTTATTTTAACTGTCGAATCGACTCATCTTCCATACTTAACGGTCTTACCATGGTTATTACTTTTTACATTTATTTTAATTCTATTAAATTGGTTGATAGGCTATTTGTCCTTTAAAAAATATGAACTTACAGAAGAAGGTCAGGAGATTGAGGATGAGGCCGCAAAAAGACAAATGAAACGAAAGGTCATATCACTTGTCTTCTACCTTGCCTTGTTTATGGTTGCGATTTTGAGTGTGAATCGCATTTTGGATATGGGGTTTCTACAAACGATTGCAATTGTAATTGTCCCCTTCTCATTTTTTTGGGCCATTTCGATTAAACGCTTGAAGTCATATATAACATTTGCTATTCCGTTATGGAAAAGGCGCACGATTAGTTTAAAAGATAATTTGGTCCTCTTTTTAGGGGTTGGTTTTTTCACAGGAAATTTAGGTGATTCGGGCTTTATCGATTATTTACAGGAGTCTTTTACACATTTAAGCCAGTATCCAGTATTCTTGTTTCTGTTCATACAAGTGTTATTTCTTGGGCTTGCTTTAACTGGGTTTCATCCGCTAGTGACATTGACTATTCTTATTGCAATTGTTGATCCTGTTTTGGAGATGGTTAATCCGTTAAGTTTGAGTTTAGTCATGATTACTTCTGCGCTTTCGACTACGATTGCCGGTCCTTTTAATGTGTCTGTTTCGATTACGGGTGATTTATTGCATGTCAATTCATATAAGGTATCTCTTTGGAATTCAGGATTTGCCTTTCTGTTTAGTGGTGTCGGTACAATCATGGCATTATGTTTGTTATAAACAAAGGCTGTTTTCGCAAACTTTGTTGTTTTTACCAATGATTTCCGCTTCAGGTGGACGCTTTCCGCGGGCGTGGCTTGAGCCTCCTCAACGAAATGTGGAGGCGGCTTTCACAGAAACGAGAAAATTGTCCGTCAACAACGCCACGTCCTGTGGCATTGTCGGCACTAGCACATCCTGTGCGTCGGAGACTCCGATAAAGAGGCGTATTTTGCCTCTGAAGGAGGAGTTGAAATTTCTCGAGTTTCTAGCCGCTACAACTGAACAGGTCCCTACTGCTTCTGCGGGGTCTCAATTCTCACGCTTTTCCCGCTGGACATTGAATTTGCTTCTTTGAAATAACCCACGCACGAAGAAAATGTGAATACATTTTCGAGGAGTCGCCACCTTACGCTCCAATCTACTAGGTTTACACATTATATCTAAAAACAACAAACTTATAGAAAAGAGCCTAAACAAACAACCCTACCTTTGGTTAGAATCAAACTGAGGTAGGGCTGTTTGTTGATTATTCTACCGCTTCAATTCTATCAATCCATTCTTTGTATGCTCCACCATGCTTATCATAGACAGGCTGTACCGCTTCACGCCAAGGTGCAGTATCTGTAATTTCAGTAACCTCATTTCCTGCTGCTTCAACCTTTTCTCTCGCTTTTTCAACCAAAGCAGCCCAAGAATCGATTTGAACCTTTTGAGATTCCATCGCAGCTTCTTTCAATGCTTTTTGGTCTTCTGCGCTTAACTCACCCCATACTTTCTTTGAAATCATAAGAATCTCTGGTACACGGGAATGTCCATCCAATGTAAAGTATTTTGCAACTTCATAGTGATTTACTGAGTAGTAGCTTGGATAGTTATTCTCCGCACCATCAATAACGCCTGTTTGAAGAGCTGAATATACTTCTTCATAAGCCATTGGTGTTGCTGATGCACCTAATGCTTCAACCATATCTACTACAAGGGCTGATTGTTGAACACGAATCTTGAGTCCTTTTAAATCTTCTGGCTTTTCGACTGGATGTTTAGAGTTATAAAAATTACGGCTACCAGAATCGTAGAATACTAGTCCTCTCATATTTGCTTCTTCCATCCCAACTAGAAGCTCCTCACCAATTTCTCCATTAAGGACATTCCACATATGGTCAGCACCCCTAAATAAATAAGGCATAGATAGAACACCTAAATCTTTAGAGAACTCAGCAAGTGGACTTGCATTTACACGTGCAAAATCAATTGTTCCTAATTGAACCTGCTCAATTACGCTTTTTTCATCACCCAGCTGTCCACCTGAATATACTTCAACTTTAATTCTGCCACCTGTTTTTTCTTCTACTAGTTTCGCAAACTCCTTATCTCCAACGACTGTTGGGTAATCATCTGGTTGATTGTCTGCTAAACGTAACACAATCGGATCTTTCTCTTTTTCATCGCTGCCATTGTTCCCCGGAGCACTAGTCTGCTCCTTATCTGTTCCTCCGCCACTACAAGCAGCTAATACTCCTGCAAGTACGAAGGAAATGGACAGAAATGCTAACCATTTTTTCCTCATCGAAATGTTCCCCCTCTATTAATTATTTTCTCGGCCCACAGTTGTTGACAACGCTTACATTTTGTAGACCTTCAAACAACTTCATCTTATGATAAAGCCAACTGGTTTTCAAGTATTTTATTGAATATTCAAAATTATAAAATTAAAATATAAAGTGCCTCAGAAAATGAGACACTTTGATCATACGATATGGGTCACAAAGACGTAGCCACAGGAAGAGGCATTCTTAGTCTTTAATCTATAAAAGATTATAGTTTTACAGGTCTTCCTTCTCTTGCTGATTGGTAAATAGCCATTATCAATTCAAGTGATCTTTTGGCCTCTTCGCCGGTTACTAATGGTTTACGATTTTCTAATATCGCTTGTACAATATCTGTGTATTGTTTAACAAAAGATTTGTTTGTTTTTACAATATTAGATGACACGTCATTTTCTATATTGTTTTGTTTGTTCTCGTATTCCAAACCACTCTTGAATTTCCACTCTTTAACATGGTCATTCTCAATGATAACACTTCCGTCTGTGCCGAAAATATCAAGTGTTGTTGAAAAACCAGGATAGGCAGTCGTATTCCCTTCAATTAGCCCAAGTGCACCTGATTTAAATTTAACCGTTGCTACACCGATGTCTTCAACTTCAATGCGCTCATGAGCACGTGTAGCTGTATAGGCATAAACCTCATCAACTGGACCCATTATGTAAAGAAGGAGGTCAATATAATGGATTGACTGATTGATTAATGCGCCACCACCATCTAATTCCCACGTCCCACGCCATGCACCACTATCATAGTATTCCTGTGAACGATAGATGGTTGTACGAGCAGCTCCAAAATTTAATTGACCAAACTCGCCTTCGTTTAAGACTTTTTTAACATCTAAAACGGCTTCATCAAAACGATGTTGAAAAATACAACTTAGTGTAACATTTGCTTCTTTACATGCTTCAATGAGTTGATTCGTTTTTTCTATTGTAGTATCAATTGGTTTTTCTACAACGACATGCTTTCCTGCTTTTGCAGCATCAATTCCTAATTGAGCATGAGTACCACTCGGTGTAACGATGACAACCATATCAATTCCTGCATTTGTTAAGAATTCCTGGTAGTCTGTGTAGGCCTTTAAATTGTATGTATCTGCTAGTTTTTGAACCGTTTCTTTATTGCGCGAGTATATGGCAACAAGTTCAGCACTGTTTACTTCTTGAATGCTTTTAATATGTGTATTGGCTATGCTACCGGATCCGACTACTCCAATTTTTATGGTATTTGACATGTAAATTCCCCCATCTCCGTAAACGTTATCATCTTTATTATAAAAGTACTTTTTCTTTTTTACCAATTTAAAAAAGGACGAACTGGTGCTGTTCGTCCGATTATCGTTTCGTTTTCTTGTTTGAAATTGGTTTTCTTTTTTGGGGAGCAGAGGTTTTCTTTTCTTGCGCGTCTACAATTTCTCCCTTGTAAAAGTCCTTCTTGGTGAATGAAATTCCTAGCTCGTGTCCCATTTTTTTCAAGAAGCTTTCTTCACGAGCATTTACGATCGAAATGACAACACCCTTTTTCCCCATTCGTCCGGTACGTCCCGAACGGTGGACATATTGACTGTTTGTTTTCGGAAAGTCAAAATGAATGACATAGGTGACATCTTGAATATCAAGCCCTCTTGCCGCAACGTCTGTTGTTAATAATAGAGGAATTTTTCCTGCCCGGAAGTTTTTCAACGATTGCTGTCGTTCTTGTTTTTTTGCTTCTCCGGCAAGAACGGCGACATCAATATGGTTATAGGTTAACTTCGCTTCAATTTCCTCAACTTTATCAAGACTTTTTATAAAAGCAATGGCCTTGTCTGGCTCTGTGTACATAATTTTTCGTAACACATCTATTTTATCCCGCTGCTCACAAAGAAAATAAATGTGGGTGGTGTTTTCCTGATTAATTGTTTGCTGAACTCGAATGATTTCAGCATTGTTCATCAAGGACTTCGCAGTTTTTTCCGTTTGCTCGGAAATAGTTGCTGAGAAAAAGAGAATTTGTCGATCCCGTAAAGTTGATTTGATAATGCTTTGGATATTAGAAAGATGTTCATTTGAAACGAGTTGGTCTGCTTCATCGACAATTACTGTCGTAACCTCATGCATTTTCATTTTTTTCATTTTGATGAGTTCCATAATACGGCCTGTCGTTCCTATCACTATCTGCGGGCGTTCCTTTATTTTCTCAACCTGCTTTTTAATGTTTGCACCGCCAATGAAAGACGCACTTACGATATTTGTGCCTTGCGTCCACTTTTTTACTTCATCCGATATCTGCATGACAAGCTCCCGTGATGGAGCAAGTACGACAATTTGGATTCCGTTCTTTGTTTCGTCGAGCTTTTGTATCGCTGGAAGCAAGTAAGAAAGTGTTTTTCCCGTTCCAGTCGGGGATTCGCAAATCACATCTTTCCCCTCTACTATTGCAGGGATTGCCTTTTCTTGTATGGCTGTTGGTGCTTCAAAACCTGACTCTTGCCAGTTTTTTTGTATAAAAGGTTTCATTTCTTCTAATTGAGACCATTTTGACATATTTATGTACCTTCCTTATCAAGTTCACTTTATTTGACTATTGTTTATTCTAACTATCTTTTGGGTAAAGTGCAAAAACAACTTGGTTAGGAAAGTTGTGTTTGGGTGGATTAGTTCTTTGAGGACTATCTTTTAAAGGATTTCCATATTTACCAATGTTATGTTTGGGACGATTGGCCTGGCTTTCGCCCCTAACACAACATTGTTCTATCAAATCTTTATGACTTCTTTTACTTTAGCAGATGGGTCTTGTGTGAATGTTCCTGTGTATTCAACAATGTCAATCTCGCAGTCAGGGCCGATGTTGATATTTTTCCCTCTAACCATTTTTGCCTTTGTATATTCAATTTCAATTTCATCTGCCTCGATTATTTCTGTCTTCAAGGATACTGGGTAAACCGATTTAAACAGATTATTTAGGAAGCGAAAAATGCCTTTCTTAACCTTGATGCTTTGACCACCAATTTCTTTTGCGCTGCATTCACCAGCAATCGAGATATCGATTACATCTGCATTTAATAATCCTCCGATTTTAAAACCACCTTCTCCCTTGAATTCTTCAGCCTCACAATCCTCTCCTATTGTTGCATTTCCTCTAATTTTTATTTCTTCCCCTTTTAAGCTGCCACCGATTCTTCCTTTACCGGATATTGCAATTTTATTCACTTTTACATTGCCACGTATGCCACCAGTACCATCTATTGTAAAACGATCAAAGTCAATGGATCCTTCAATGTCTCCACTTCCATTAATTTTCCCGTGTTCCCCTTTAACGTTCCCAACCACTCTGCCAGTACCATTTATCGAAAAATCATAACAATCCACATCACCATGTACAGTACCTTTTCCGTTAATTAATACTTTTTTAAAAGTGCCACCGCCAGATGAACCCATACCGTTAATCACTAAATTCCCTTTATTTTCAATGTTTACCATACTTTAACCTCCGTCTATAGTAATTTTGTTCGTAGTTCTTCGATTTCATCTGCATATGCCAGATTCACAATTAGCTTCGTTCCTTGTTCAATAACCAAATTTGTAGTATTTGGTACAATTAAACATGTTGAAACACCGAGTTTACGAGCGATAATTAATTCACCATAGCTTTGCTTTTCTTTTGCAAAGTAATCGTTTGAAACTTGGATCACCATTTTTGCTTCATCAAGACTAATGTCACCAGATTGCAGAAGCTTTTCAACGATGTAAACGACTAATATTCCTTCAAAATGAAACTGTTCAGGACTTTCCTTACTGTGTTCTAGGTATAGATTAATTGTTGTTTCAGAAGCGAGACCTCTATTGACCACTTCCTTTTTACTGAGGTTTAATTCGCCAACACTCGGTGAGAACATTTCTGCTAATTCATCGAGAGATAGGTTTTCCTTCATTTTTTGAATCTTATCAATACGCTCAAGGATCCTTTCTTTCGGAAAAAAGGTTTCTTGTCCTGTAAAGGTTGATTTTCGGATAAACCAGTCTTCAGGTATTAAATCTTTCCGCTTCCATCTATAGAGCTGCCCATAAGAAATGCCCGTTACTTCAAGTAATTCCTTCTTCGATAATAATTCTTCACTCATTTCTAAACGGCTCCTTTCTACAAAAACAGTGTAACATAACACTGTTACGTTAATCAAGAAAAAATTCAAAAAAATCCCATTTGGGACGAAGGGACCTGTCCCCCTGACCCAGCACCACAAAAAAAGCTGAATCGCGTGATTGCGATTCAGCTTAGGTTTGTTTTTTATCGTGCTAGCCAGCCACCGTCAACTGCTAGTGTGTGGCCGTTTACGTAATTAGATGCATTGCTTGCTAGGAAGACGACTGTTCCCATTAGGTCAGCAGGAGTTGCCCAGCGTGCTGCAGGAATACGTGATAAGATTTCTGCATTCCGTTTCTCATCTGCACGGATTTGTGTCGTGTTGTTAGTTGCTACATATCCAGGTGCAATGGCATTTGTTTGAATTCCGTATTCAGCAAGTTCATTTGCAAATGACTTTGTAAGTCCATGAACAGCGTGTTTACTTGCTGTATAAGGAGGAACAAATTTTCCACCTTGGTATGAAAGCATTGAAGCGACGTTAATGATTTTTCCGCTCTTTTGCTCTACCATTACTTTTGCAGCTTCTTGACTCAAGAAGTATAGAGAGTTTAAGTTCAGATCAATAACAGCATCCCAGTCCTCTTCTTTATATTCAAGGATTGGAGAACGACGAATTGTACCAGCATTGTTTACTAAAATATCAACTTTTCCAAATGCTTTTACACATTCCGCAACTACTGCTTTTGCATTTTCACGTTTGGATAAATCCGTTTGGAAAAATTCGACACGACGACCTTCTTTTTCAATTAATTCTCTCGTTTCGTCCCAGCTAGTGCCATGTGTAGTAATGAACAGGTCTGCTCCAGCTTTTGCTAATGCAACTGCAAAGCCTTGACCTAGTCCAGTAGCACCACCAGTTACGATTGCAACCTTTCCTGTCAATGAGAAAAAGTCTAGTGAGAAATCAGACAATTGTGTTGTCATTTTAAAAGTCCTCCAATTCCTTATCGTAAGTCTTCCATTGCTACAACATCCATGTCAGTGTACGTGATGTTTTCTCCACACATACCCCAGATGAATGTATAGTTGCTTGTTGCAGTTCCAGTATGAATAGACCAGCTTGGTGAAATTGCACACTGTTCGTTTTTCATTACAAGATGTCTTGTTTCATTTGGTTGACCCATGAAGTGGAATACACGAGTTTCCGGTTCCATATCAAAGTATAGGTAAACTTCCATTCTACGCTCATGTGTATGACATGGCATTGTGTTCCAAACGCTTCCTGGAGCAAGCATGGTTAGACCCATTTGAAGTTGGTTACTTTCACATACATTTGGATGTACATATTGATAGATTTTACGTTCGTTCAGTGTTCCAGGCTCGCCTGTTTCGAATGGTTTAATTTCATTAATATCGATTTTTACAGTTGGATACTTGTGGTGTGCTGGCGCTGAATTGATATAAAACTTCGCTGGATTGTTAGGATCCTTAGAAGTGAATAACACTTCCTTCGTTCCTTTGCCTACGTATAATCCATCTTGACGAACCATGTTGTATTCTTCACCATCAAGAATAACCATTCCCTCGCCACCGATGTTAATAATTCCTAGTTCACGGCGCTCTAAGAAATACTCTACTCCAAGCTCTTTATTAAGCGTTATTGTTAATTCTTTGTCAGTAGGAGTAACTCCACCAAAGATCATTCGGTCATTATGTGTATATGTTAACTTTACTTGTCCAGGCTCGAAAATGGTTTCCACCAAAAATTGTTTTCTTAACTCATCTGTATTAAATCTTTTGATTTCCTCCGGATGATTTGCATAACGTGTTTCCATTTTTGTTTCCATTTCATATTCCTCCTAAAAGTAATATTTATATATTTGAATATCTTATCGGACAATTTTTCCTGACGCATTTTCAGCAAATGCTGTGATATCCTCTTCCGAAAAGACATTACAATCTCCATGTACAGTGTGCTTCAGTGCTGAAGCTGCAGTTCCAAAATTGACAATTTGCTGTGGGTCATTTCCTTCTAGAATTCCAAATATTACACCCGAAGCAAAGGCATCTCCGCCTCCAACTCGGTCTACAATTTGGTCGATGTTATGCACCCTTGATTGGTACAACTCCCCGTTATTAAAGAAATTCCCTTGTAATGTATTATGTGAAGCAGAAAGTACTTCTCTAAAAGTAGAAAATAAGTATTTTATATTTGGATACTTTTCAGTTATCTTTTTATAATAAAATGATAGTTTTTCAGAATGATCCAAACTTGGGTCTGCTTCTTCAATGCCTAATAAGTTAAGCGCATCCAATTCTCCACAAGAACATATATCTACATATGGTAAAAATGGTTGGATTCCACGTGAAGCTTCTTCAAGACTCCATAACTTCGCACGGTAATTAAAATCAAAGCTTGTTGTGACTCCTAATTCTTTTGCAGTTTTTAATCCCCGTAAAGTTAGTTCCTGTAAGTCTGGCGAAAGGGCTGGTGTGATACCAGATACATGGAAAAGGTCTGCATCTTTTAAAATTTCTTCAAAATTTATTTCATCCGTTGAAAGCTGTGCAAAGCTAGAAGCTTTTCGGTCATACGTGACTTGTGCACTTCGTTCGCCTACTCCAGTTTCCAAGTAATATGTACCTAGGCGTTCTCCACCTTTTAAAAGGTAATCGGTATGAACACCAAATGAATGTAAATGTCGCTCATATGCTTGACCAAGTGGATTGTTTGGTACTTTACCAACAAAATAGACATCATAGCCAAAACGTGAAAGGGACGCACTTACATTTGCTTCCGCCCCACCATAATGCATTGTCAACTGATCGGCTTGGAAAAGACGTTCACCTAAGTTAGTTGATAAGCGAAGCAAGGGTTCACCAAATGTAACAATCTTCTTTTTCATAGTTTATTCCCCTCTTGCTTCTCTAACTTTCGCAACATACTGCGCTGCGTATTCTGTTATTTTTGCGTAATCACCTGTTTTTGCAGGGGCAACCAAATTCCCACCTACACCGACAGCCACACATCCATTTTTAATCCATTGATCAATGTTATCTAGGCTAACGCCACCTGTAGGCATGATATTCACCTGTGGTAATGGAGCCTTAACCGCTTTCACAAAATCCGGACCAAAAGCATTTCCTGGAAAGAGTTTAATAATGTCAGCACCGGATTCAAGTGCACGCTTCATTTCAGTAATGGTCATACAACCTGGCATATACGGAATTTGATACAAGTTACATAGTTTAGCAGTTTCTTCATCGAAACTTGGGCTTACAACGAATTCTGCTCCTGCTAAGATTGCAATTCGTGCAGTTGTTGCATCAAGTACTGTTCCAGCACCAATCACAACTTCACTATTTTTGTAGATGGAAGCTAGTTCTTTAATAACCTCATCAGCACCGTCAACTGTGAATGTCACCTCGATTCCGATGATCCCACCCTCTACACAGCTTTTTGAGATTTTAACCGCTTCTTCTTTTGTGTCTGCTCGTACAACTGCGACCACGCCGCAATCTGCGATTTTTGAGAGTACATTTATTTTTTTCATAGTTGCCTCCAAAATCTCTTAGACTATTTCCTATTTGGAAATTCGTTTTATTATATGGAAACTTACAAAGCAATTATATATAATAGTGAAAGGGATTTCAACCAATAGATTGAATGTTTTTAGAAATTTAACAATAATTGAGATTCAAAAAGGAGGATGAAGAGGATCACGTCGACTAAGACACCACTTCCTGTGGCATTGTCGACACTAGCACGTCCTGTGCGTCGAAATTTCGAGGTGGCGAGCCCGAGTACTGGAGCAGGGAATCTGTTTGAGTTCCCCCCCTTTCAGCATTGCGCTGATGTATTGACTTCGTGTATAAACTAAGAGACAAGAACCGCATAACCTAGTTGTTCATGATGTTGACCCGGAGCAATGATTGCAGAAATTCGATTCCTCATATTCACCGCAATTTTTGAACAATCTTTAAAAAGTGAGTGATTACCTTGACAGCTGAAAAGAAGCAACCATATGGTACCGTGTTGTTAAAAGCCGATAATATACTTAAATACCTGTCTTCTGTCGATAAACCACAAAGTCTCCAACAAATAGCAAAAGAAACTGAATTAACAAGTTCGACCGCCTTAAAAATCTTAGATACACTCCAATTAATTGGATATGTACAAAAGGACGAAGAAACGAAAAAATTCCGTCTTGGGATGGCCATCATCAAATACGCCAACAGGGCATTAAATTCAAATGAAATCAAAGATATCGCCCAACCTTATTTAGAAAAACTTAGAAACCAAACAACCGAGACTGTGCACCTCGGTATCCTTGACCGTTCTAGCATCGTCTATATTACAAAACTAGAGAGTTTCAACCCGGTCTCTTTATACTCACGTGTCGGTAAAGCAATCCCACTCTATTGTTCGGCAATGGGAAAATCAATCTTAGCGGACCAACCCGACCATCTAATAGAACATTATTTAAACAACCATACCTTAGAAAAGAAAACCCAAAATACGATTACATCGAAAGAAGACTTTATGAAGGAAATCAATGAAATTCGTAAAAGAGGATACTCCTTTGATAATGAAGAACATGAGGCAGATATCTTTTGTGTCGGGGCAAGTATTACAGTTGATGGAAAAAACCATGGTGCCTTTAGCGTCAGTGTCCCAAAATACCGAATCACCGATGAATTTATCTCACAAATCATCCAAAACGTCCTTGCCTGCAAACAAGGCATCGAAAGTGAACTACTCTAGTGGGTCATGGGGACAGGTACCTTGTCTCACCAATTTTTTACAGGAATGAGGGACCTGTCCCTCCGTCCCAAAAAAACATTCAATAATAAAAACTGTCAAAAAACTTGTTGACCTTCTATCCCCTCTTCTGATAATATACCAATATATTAAAAATCGATGAAGAGAAAGAGTACGATTGGAATCCTGTTCCCCAGAGAGTCGACAGTTGCTGAAAGTCGATGTTCAGAGCCATCCGAAAATCATCTCTGAGATGCAAAGCTGAAACAAGTAAGCTTTGACGGGTAGTCCGCCGTTACGAAGGAACACGTATGATTGTACGTTAGTGAGTGTCGTAGTCTATTTACTTTAAGATTGCGGAATCAGGGTGGTATCGCGAGTTAACCTCGTCCCTATTTTTAGGGGCGAGGTTTTTTGTTTTTTCTGGGACAGGGGACCTGTCCCTCTGTCCCTATTTTAGAATAATTTTCAAGGAGATGTTTTTGGTGAAGAGGTTGGATATTTTGTTTGTTGGGTTTATGTTATTTTCGATGTTTTTTGGTGCTGGTAATCTGATTTTCCCACCTTTTTTAGGTGCTGGTGCAGGTACTAATTTTTGGATGGGTATGCTTGGCTTTATTGTAACGGGAGTAGGTTTACCAGTTCTAGTTATCTTTGCAGTTTCACTAGTAAAAGGTGGCGCACAGGCAATGGGTGATCGTGTACATCCTGTTTTTAGCACAGCCTTCATGGTTGCAGTCTACCTTTGTATTGGACCTTTTCTTGCAATTCCAAGAAATGCTAACGTTGCGTTTGAAATGGGTATCTCACCATTTTTACCTGAAACAACAAATACAGCCCTAATCTTATTGCTTTTCTCGTTTCTTTTCTTTGGTCTTGTGTATTTTATCAGCTTAAATCCTAGTAAAATGGAGAAATATATGGGGCGCCTAATTGCTCCAACTTTATTAATTGCAATTATAACTTTAATTATTGTTGGATTATTTAAAATCGAAACACCTTTCCTAAGTCCTACAGAAGGTTACCAAACTGGAGCATTCTTTACTGGTTTCCTAGAAGGATATAATACGATGGACGCTCTTGCTTCATTAGCATTCGGAATTGTTATCTTAAACTCGATTCAAAAAAAGGGCATTGAAAATCGGTCGCAGCTAACAAAATATACATTTAAAGCTGGGGTCATTGCAGGTATCCTCCTTTCTGCAATTTATGTTGGAATTGGATTAATTGGTGCAAAAATGGCTGGCCAAGGAACATTCGATGATGGTACAGATATCTTATCTACTGCAGCGACTCTTTTATTTGGACAAAGTGGAACTGTACTGCTCGGCTTAATTTTCACATTAGCTTGTTTCACAACCGTTGTTGGATTAACAACTGCATGTGGCCAGTATTTTTCAAATTTACTTCCAAAGGCAAGCTATAAATCTGTTGTACTACTTGTAACATTAGTTGGTTTTACTCTATCAAATTTAGGATTAGCACAGATTTTAAAAGTCTCTGTTCCGTTCCTAGTAATGACTTACCCACTATTAATTGTGTTAGTCGTATTAACCTTCTTTAGTCGTTATTTTAAAAATACGAAAGCCGTATATGGCACCGCGATGTTATTTACAGGCGTGTTCGCACTCATCAGTGGATTAAATGCATTCGGTCTTGACCTTGGACCAATTCATGATTTAAAAAATAGGCTGCCATTAGCATCTGTTGGCTTAGAATGGATCGTTCCGGCACTCGTAGGAACAGCATTAGGACTCTTGTTGAGCCTATTCAGTAAAAATGCAGAATTTGTCGAAGATGCAAAAATAAAAACATTTTAATGATTGATTTTAAAAGGGTACTTATGGTACTCTTTTAAAAGTTCTAATTTGTTTGTTTTCTAAACAAATCAATTATTGTTTATTCCATTTTTAGGATAAGTTTTATAATCAAACACAAAATAACAAAAATGGAACCGCTTATTATTATCTTAGGAGGTAGCAGCATGAGAATGATAGCCCAATTTCTATTTGTTTTCGTAACCGCTTTATTACTTGTGGGGTGTAACAATGATGCTGGTGTTAAAGAAATAAAGCTTGCCCACAACCAAACTTTAGATCACCCCGTTCATCTATCACTTGTCGAATTTGGCAGATTAGTTGAAGAAAAATCAAATAATAAAATCCAGGTGGAAATCTATCCAAATGGGCAACTAGGAAGTGAACGTGAAGTACTTGAACTAACGCAATCAGGTGCTGTAGATGTCGCAAAAGTGAGTGCAAGCGCCTTAGAAGGATTTGAATCCGATTACTCCATCTTCAGTTTGCCATATGTCTTTGAGGATTACGAAGAGTTCGAGAAAAAAATGAATGATAAAACGATTACCGATCAGCTTTATTACAAAACTGAGGATATTGGTATTATTGCATTAACCTACTACAACGCAGGTTCTCGTAACTTATATACGAAGGATCGTGAAGTACACACTGTAGAGGATGTAGCAGGATTAAAAACAAGGGTTCAACCAAGTCAAACGAGTGTAAATATGATTGAGGCATTTGGTGGACTCCCTACTCCGATGGCGTATGGAGAAGTTTACACGGCTCTACAATCAGGAGTTATTGATGCTGCTGAGAATAATGAAACCGCTCTAGTGGGTAATAACCACGGTGAGGTTGCTAAATATTATATGTATACTGGCCACCAAATCGTACCAGATATGCTCATCATAAATGCAAAACGATTCAACAATTTAACAGACGATGAAAAAGCTATTATTCAGGAGGCAGCCAAGGAATCTACCCTTTATCACGAGACCGTTTGGGGAAAAACGATTAAAGAACAAACTGAAACCGCTAAAAACAAAATGGGCGTACATTTCATTGAGGTTGACAAAACCTCCTTTATAAATGCCGTTCAGCCACTCCACGAGGCTTATGCAAAAGATGAAAAAACAAAAGATATTTACCAATTAATAAAGGGGAATTCGTCTAATGAATAAGGTTAAACAAGTTCTCGACAAAGTATTGATCATATTCTCAAGTTTATTACTTGTTTCTATGGTTGTAATGTCAACCTGGCAAGTGTTATCACGGTATGTGTTTAACATCTCCTCTCCAGGAACAGAGGAATTAATTAGATATATGTTAATTTGGTTTGGACTCATGTCAGCTGCCTATGTATTCGGTGCAAAAAAGCATATTGGGATCCTTTTTATTAGAGAAAAGTTTAGCCCAAAGGTGCAGCTTCAAATTGAATTTATTACTGATGTTATTGTTCTTTTAACTGCTGCAATTTTAATGGTTTACGGTGGAATACGAATTGTAATGCTTACTTCTGCTCAAACGGCGGCAGCAACTGGTCTTTCTATGGGAGTTGTTTATTCTGCTATACTTGTTAGTGGGATTTGCATTATTATCTATCAAATTCACAGTTTGACGTCTTATAAGGAACGAAAAAGAGAGGTGATTCTATAATGGAAACTATTGCTGGAATCATCCTATTTGTCACCTTTTTCTTTCTCTTATTGTTTGGGGCACCGATTGCGATTGCAATCATCTTAAGCTCTGTTTTTACCTTTCTGTTCGTATTGCCGTTTGATGTAGCTATTTTAACATCCGCTCAAAGAATGGTAACGGGAATTGATAATTTTACAATGTTGGCGATTCCTTTATTTGTTCTATCAGGAATTATCATGAATAATGGTGGAATTGCTTTCCGATTAGTGAATTTTGCGAAGGTCTTGGTTGGAAAACTCCCAGGATCATTGGCACATACGAATGCTGTTGGGAATATGCTGTTTGGTTCAATATCTGGCTCAAGTGTTGCCTCTGCTGCAGCGATGGGACGGATCATGACTCCTATGCAAACGAACCAAGGTTATAAACTAACGTATTCAGCAGCAGTTAATATTGCTTCTGCACCTACAGGACTAATCATACCGCCAAGCTCAGTACTGATTGTGTACTCATTGGTGAGTGGAGGTACTTCTGTTGCTGCATTATTTATGGCCGGATATATACCGGGAATCTTATGGGGCTTAGCGGTAATGGTTGTTGCCTATTTTATGGCGAAAAAAGAAAACTACCCTGTTTCGAAATTACCTAGTGCAAAAGATACTTTCTATATTATCGTTAGTGCAATCCCAAGTTTATTGTTAATTGTTATTGTTATTGGAGGAATTGTTGCTGGTATTTTCACAGCTACTGAAGGTGCAGCTGTCGCAGTTATATATTCAGTCATTCTTTCGATTATTTATAAAAACTTTAAGCTGAAGGATTTGCCAGCCATTTTTATCGAAACGATCGAAATTACTGGAATGATCCTCTTCTTGATTACGGCTTCTGCTCTATTTTCACTTGTAATGTCGTATATGAAATTACCGGAGGCAATAAGTAGTGCCCTTTTATCGATCACCGATAATCAATACGGGATTATTCTCATTATCATTTTTATCTTATTACTAGTTGGTACCTTTATGGATATCACACCGGCTGTACTAATTTTCACTCCAATCTTTTTACCTGTCGCGCAAAGCTTTGGTATGGATCCGATTCATTTCGGAATGCTGATCTGCTTCGGATTATGTATTGGAAATATGACACCGCCTGTGGGAAGTGCTCTATTTGTTGGATGTAGTGTCGCGAAAGTTAAAATTGAAGAAGTGGTACCAACGTTATTGCCTTATTTCGGGGTTGTTATTCTAGTGCTATTACTCGTAGCATTTGTCCCTCAAATCTCGTTGTTCTTACCACAATTATTTGGATTGTAAATTAAAAAGTGTAAAGCTCGAATGCTTGTATCTCGAGCCGTTTGAGCCTAGGGCTAGACAAAATAAAAAGGATAGATACCACATTTGGTATCTATCCTTTTCATATATTAGTCAGTCTTGATATCTAATAGTTTTTGGCGAAGTTCAGTTTCCATCGAAGCTAACTCAAGCTCGGCTTGACGACGTTTGTTTCGACCTTCCTCTTGAATACGTAATGTTTCTTCTAATGTAGAAATGAGGTTTTCCTTCGTTTTTTTCAATGTTTCTACATCGACTAAACCACGCTCATTTTCTCTTGCTGTTTCTAAAGTATTGCTTTTTAGCATTTCTGCATTCTTCAATAAAAGTTCATTCGTCGTTTTGGAAACTTGTTTTTGTGCTTCTACCGCATGACGCTGTCTAATTAAAGTTAGCGCAATGGCGACTTGGTTTTTCCATAATGGAATTGCCGTCATGATGGAAGATTGAATTTTTTCCACAAGCGCTTGGTTTGTGTTTTGGATCAAACGGATTTGTGGTGCGCTTTGAATCGTAATTTCCCTACTTAACTTCAGGTCATGTACACGTTTTTCAAGGCGGTCTGCAAATTGAACCATGTCATTTACTTCTTGCACCTTCATTTGGTCATTAGAGGCTTCTGCTTGTTTCTTTAAATCTGGGATAATCTTTTGATGCATTTCCTCAAGCTTTAATTCGCCAGCTGCAATGTAGACATTTAACGCATCAAAATAGTCCTTATTGTTGTCATAAAGCTTTTCAAGGATTGCAATGTCTGATAAAAGGACATTTTTACTTCTTTCAAGCTTCACACTAATTCTGTCAATTTGTGCTCCTGTTTTTTGGTATTTTGATAATACCTCTTGAACGGAATTTGAAATCTTACCAAACATCCGTGCAATTACAGAACGTTTTTCAGGATTTAACTCCTCAGGCTTCATCTCATCAAGACGATGCATGAGGTCTGAGATGATTTTTCCAACTTCACCCACATCATTTTTTTGAACATGCTCAAGCATTGTATTTGAAAATGAAAGGAGCTTGTTTTGTGCAGGTGTTCCGTATGAAATCATCGTTTGATGATTGGTTGGGTCAATTTGTTTCGCTAACTGAAGTGCTTTTTCCTTATTTTCTTCGGGTAACACATCCACTAGACGTACAGGCTTTTTCTCTTCTTCTTGTGTTAAGATAATTGGATTTTCCTGTTCTTCTTTCTTCTCATCAAATGGATTTGCAAGTAATTCATCCATTAAATTCGCAGGTTCTTTGTACTTTGGAGAAAACTGTTCACTCATACTCATTTACCTCCTATTTTGATCAATGAAATGAGAATCATTTGCTTGTTTATTCGAATTTTTTGCTACATCAATTTCGAAATGCAAATCATCTATATCATTCGAGAGCATTTTGTGTAAATCCTTTTCAATCGTTTCCGTCAATTCTTCGAGTACTCTTCGTGTTTCATGCAGTGATCTCTCTAGCTCACTATTTTTCTTCGGTTGGGAAGAAAGAAACGCATACTTCTCTGTTAATTCCACAACTGAATCCAAATGTGAAAAATAAAAACGTTCCGCTAGATAGAAGCGTCTCGGTTCGCTCTTCGATAACCGGTAGATCTTCTTTGTAACACGATGCAAATCTACTCTTTGTTTCAATGACGGGATGTGACGAACGGTAAAAAGGGATTTATTTAGTCTAGCAAGTTTTTTCTTTGCTTCCTTTAAATTTCTCTCAATATATTGATATTCCTTCCTCGTTAACCGATGTTTTCGTAAAAAGGCTTGTTTCATTATGACAGACGTTCCAAAATAGGCAATCCCGCCACCTAATAATGCATACCCAGACGAAAGTAGGAAGGTTTGGTCAAACGCAAACATACTTACTAACCAGACAGTAGCCATTGTCGGCACTGAAATGAACGATTTAACAATAAAAGCAAGCAATTGATTCATACAATCGACTCCTAACATTCTGTCTTACTATTATATACGAACCAACTCAAAAGTTGGTTTCAAAAATTTTCAAGGGAAAATCTGGTGTGAACTTATAGTTTTGCGAACTTTGTGGATGTAGGACTTTACAACGGTGCTGGCGCTGCGTTCAGGTCTTCATCAGCTCGATGAAGGACTTTACTGCGGTACTTGCGCTCTGTTCCGGGTCTTCATTAGGTTGATGATGGACTTTACATCGGTGCTGGCGCTTAGTCCGGGTCTACATTAGGTTGATGAAGAGAATTTTCACACAATTCATCCAGCGTTGCCCCCTTCATCAACTCCATGAAGTGGGTTCACACGCAATTCATCCAGCCTTTTCCCCTTCATACACTCCATGAAGAGGATTCACGAGCAATTCATCCAGCCTTTTCCTCTTCATACACTCCATGAAGAGGATTCACATTCAATTCATCCAGCCTTTTCCTCTTCATACACTCCATGATGAGGGTTCACGCGCAATTTATCCAGCCTTTTCCTCTTCATACACTCCATGAAGAGGATTCACACCCAATTCATCCAGCCTTTTCCTCTTCATACACTCCATGAAGAGGATTCACACGCAATTTATCCAGCGTTTTCCCCTTCATCAACTCTATGAAGAGGTTTTCCACGACAATAACGCATATTTTCCTATTCATCTCCTCTACCAAGAGGATTTCCACGACAATAATGCATATTTTCCCATTCATCAACTCTATGAAGAGGTTTTCCACGACAATAACGCATATTTTCCTATTCATCTACTCTACCAAGAGGATTTCCACGACAATAACGTATATTTCCCCCTTCATCAACTCTATGAAGAGGATTTCCATGACACTAACACATATTTTCCCATTCAGATCCTCTACCAAGAGGATTTCCACGACAATAACGCAATTTTTCCTATTCATCTCCTCTACCAAGAGGATTCATATGACACTATTTCAATTTTTCCCATTCATCTCCTCTATCAAGATGATTTCCACAACAATAATTCAATTTTTTCCTCTTCATCTCCTCCATGAAGAGGATTCCCAGCCAACAATTCATCCTTCTCCTCTTCATCAATCAGTACTTCCTCAAGTTAACTATACTATAAGATATGTATTCGAACTATGGACCTAGAAATTACAAGAATCTAAGACTAGAGGCGTATTTTTACGGTTTTTCTCAAGGATGAATTAACTTCTTTTTCCTTTACTAGCCTAATTATGGTCATTTTTAAAAAATTATAGTAAATAATCTGGAAATTTTACATAGTATATAGTATAGTACATTATATCACTAATGCACTAAGGCACATATTCACCTAAGGAGGTGTTTAGATGAAGTTTAAGCAGGATGGCACGAAGCCAATCTATGTACAAATTTCAGAATGGATTGAAACAGAAATCTTAAGTGGAGCAATACCAGAGGATCACAAGGTATTTTCTCAATATCAGCTTGCAGAAATGTTCAATATTAATCCTGCAACCGCTGCCAAGGGACTGAATCTCCTTGCAGATGAAAACATTCTTTATAAAAAGCGAGGCTTAGGCATGTTTGTAACACCGAACGCCAAACAATTTATTTTAGAGAAAAGGAAAAGTCAAACAATGAAAAATCTCATTTTCGAACTTGTAATGGAGTCAGAACGATTAGGGGTTAATGAAGAAGAATTAGTCAATTTGATTAAGGATGAAAAAGAAAGGCAAAGGGGGAATCGTGATGAACGCAATTGAGTTTCATAATGTATCTAAACTCTATAGTGGGTTTAAAGCATTAGATAATCTGACTTTTACAATTGAGCCAAATACGATAACGGGGGTTATTGGTAGAAACGGAGCAGGAAAAACAACCCTTTTAAAGATTATCGCTGGTTTTTACCCAGTTTCTTCAGGAGAGGTTCGTGTTTTTTCGGAGAACCCGTTTAATAATTTAAAGATCTCTTCCAATCTTATTTTTATTGATGATAATATGGCCTTCCCTCCTTGGCTGAATCTAGCAGAACTAATAGACGCAAGTGCAAAATTCTATCCTAATTGGGACGGCGAGTTGGCAAAACGGCTATTCGATTATTTCGATTTTAATCCAAAGCAACTTCACCATCATCTTTCAAAAGGTATGAAAAGTACATTTAATATGATCATCGGTCTCTCATCCCGCTGCCCAATTACAATCTTTGATGAACCTACAACTGGAATGGACGCCGCCATACGTAAGGATTTTTACAAGGCATTATTGAAAGATTACATTGCGCACCCTAGAACAATCCTCTTTTCAAGCCACCTGCTAAACGAAATTGATAGTATTTTGGAAAATGTTCTCCTCATACGAGATGGTAATGTTGCACTTCATGAATCGATCGATGATTTGAAGGAGTTTGCAGTTGGACTGCGTGGTAAAGCAAACGTCATTGAAAAGGTCACAAAAGAGATGGAGGTCATTTATGTAGAAGACTTCGGTAATGATTACACGTATTCCGTTGTAAAGGATGCTTATCCAGAAGCAACATGGTTAGAAGCGAAGAAACTCGGAATTGATCTTACCCCGGTTGCAACTGAAGACCTTTGTGTATATCTCACCGCAAAGAATAAAGGGGGTATAAATGATGTATTTAACTAATGCTTGTATACTTGATATTGTAAAAAAACAGCTATTTTTTAAAGTAAGGGCTTATTATGGTACGTTTACAAGCCTCGCAACTGTCCAGGCGATTGCGCTTTTGTTTTCTTTTAATGGAGTTGGCCAGATGGGGCTTGGTGGGAGTGTTTCGATAACCAGTTACTCCGGAAGTGTTATTTTTGTTTTTACCGCCTTTTGGGCTGTTATTACGGCAATCACTCTATCAACAAAACCCTATCATTATATCGATTTTTCATTTGTAACAAACAGAATGAGTAGTCACCTTTCAACAATTGGAATGTTGATAATCTATTCATTTATTGCCAGTATCACTTCAACTTTTGCTGGAATTCTTTTAAGGGTAATCTTGTATTTCAATGGGAGTAATAAGATTATAGCGAACCATTTTTTCCTCCCATTTTCTGATATGCTTGTTGGCATTTATGTCGGTACTTTATATCTGCTTTTGTTTGCAACACTAGGTTATCTCATCGGAATGTTTACGCAAATAAACAAACTTTTTGGATTTGCGATTCCTGCATTTGTAATTGGTTGGGCTATATATGAAATACGATCATTTGATACATTTACAGGGTTTACGTTTTTTGCACATGAATCATCTATCCTTGTATTTACACTCAAAATCATTGTTACAGTCGCAGTTATGACGTGGATTGTAATAGCTGCAACCAATCGATTGGAGGTTCGAAAATAATGTCAGTAATCGGTACTTTGATACTTCCTATCATTATCTTGTTCATCCTTGCGATTATTTTAGTTTCTGTATTCTTTGGTAAAAAGTTCAAGGGTGTAAAGGGTACAAAAATTTTACTAGGAACATATTTAATCATCTTAACAGTCTCTGTGATTGTTTATTATTGCATCCCTAGTTTTAAAACATCTGAAAACACAACTCAGGATTTGAGCTACGAACAAATAAATCAAGCGATTCAACAGGGGAACACTGAAAATTTTGAAGCTATAAAGGAAAAAGAAAAGTGGGAAATTCCATTCGATCAAGACCAACTTAATATTAAAACATTGGACAATTTAAACATGCAAACCGTTTTTGACCGTAACGAAACTGACGATAACATCATTGAAGTAATCTATTATGTAGCAAATACAAATTTCAATGGTTATGATTTTTATGAGGAAATCCCATCGCCAACCGTTTCAATCGAAAATAACAATATGCTAGTCATTTCTCCACTAGATTATTCAATTAGACTATATAGCTTTCATAATGACTTTGTAATCTCGCAGTTTAAAGGTGGCGGAATTATGGATGAATTTGATAATAGGTTCAACGATGATAAGCCGCTTAATTATGATTTTCTTTTAATTAGAGTTCCGAAAAACCTAGAGTTAACTGGGAGCGAGTTTGTTAACTTTATCGGAGAATAAGCAACAAAAAAAGGAAGGGGGAGTCCCCTTCCTTTTAAGTTTAGCCAACCATTTTTTCCTCCGCATAACGTGTGCGTTGGATGTGGATGAGTCTTGCTGATAAACCGACTCCTGCAGCAAGTAAACCAAATGTCAAGCCAAGCCAGTAACCGGCAGCTCCTAAATCCGTGAAGTGCGCAAGCCCCCAGCCGGCAGGTAAGCAAATGAGCCAATAGGCGACCAAAGTCATTACGAATGCGATATTAACATCCTTGTATCCCCTTAGAGCAGCCTGTGCTGTTGCTTGAATAGCATCCGAAACCTGGAAGAATAAAGCGTAAATTAGGAATTGAGCTGTTAATGTGATGACCGCCGTTTCCGTTGAATAAAGACCAGCCACTTTAAAGCGGAAGACAATCACAAAGAGCCCCGTAACAAGCGCAATGATCATTGAAAGTGAGATCCCTAACCAACTATAAATTTTCGCATCCTTAAAGCGCTTTGCTCCTACTTCAAACCCCACTAGAACGGTTAACGCCATTGAAATGCTCACTGGAATCATATAGAGGAACGAAACAATATTCAGCGCTGATTGATAAGCTGCAACGGTTGTAACAGAAAATTTACTAATTAAAATCGTTACAGCGGCAAACATACTCGTTTCAAAAAAAGTTGATAACCCCATCGGGATACCTATTTTTAAAATCTCCTTGCTTTCTCTCAATGTAAAACCGCTAAATCCAGCAAAAACTTTATAGGAAGAAAATGGTTCTTTTGTAATGACGATAAAAGCTGTTATCCCAACTATAACCCAATACGTAATGGAAGTCGCTAAACCGGCTCCCCCACCACCGAGTGCAGGAAAGCCCAAAGCACCAAATATTAATACATAATTTAAGAATAGATTAATAGGTACAGATACCAATAATACAAACATGACTACTCTTGTAATACCTAATGCATAAATAAATGATCGCAGTACATTAAATATGAACAACGGAATGATCCCAAAGCTCAACCCAACTAGGTAATTATGTGCTGTCTTGTGTACACTTTCTTGCAAATTCATCATGGATAACAATGGATTTAAAAAGAGAACCCCTGCTAAAATAACCACGAATCCAATAATGAAGCTTAAATATATCCCACTTGAAACAACTGTTGATACTTCATTACTTTTCTTTTCCCCAAATTTTTGAGCAGCTATAGGTGAGACTGCAAGCAAAATGGCACTTATTCCTGTAAAAATCGGATTCCAGATGGATGACCCAATCGCAACCCCGGCTAAATCAGAAGAGTTAAATCTTCCAGTCATGATTGTATTGAAAAATACCATGGAAAACATACTTAACTGTGTGATTAAAATGGGAATCAACATAATAATAATCAATTTTATTTTTTCTCGAATGGTTTTTGTTTCGTACATGAACGTTCTCCTTCAAATCAAATACGCCTCGGCGTATTTGCGCCGATTTTTTAGGCCCGCACGAGGTGGGTTACAAAGACGTTGCCACAGGAAGTGGCGTTCTTAGTCAAAATACCTTTGAATAATCGCGGCATCCACCGGAGGCTTACTTTACTCAGGCTGTGAATAAACGCCAGACAGTTAAATTGAACACATAACCATAATTATATTCGATCTCACATTTAAATGAATACTTTTTTACTTTGTCTTTACATTGTTTTCATATTTTAATTGCCAATTTTCTGTTATATTGTAAGTAGATTACAAGACTTTCGTAGGATGGAGGTCCATATGTCACGACTCACTGATTATTTACTGGTCATCTCATTTGACTGCTTATCATCACTTGATTTTCCAATTATTAATGAGCTTCCCAATTTTAAGAAACTCTTAGAGCATGCATCTTTTTGCAAGAATGTTGAAACAATATATCCTTCTGTAACCTATCCATGCCATGCAACGATAGTGACTGGGAGATATCCAAAAAATCATGGAATCGTGAATAACACTTTTCTCCAGCCTGGTCGCCAATCGCCGGATTGGTATTGGCACAGACAGCATGTAAAAGGAACGACTCTTTACGATGAAGCTAAAAAGGCTGGGATGAAGACTGCAGCCCTTTTATGGCCCGTAACTGCAAAGGCAAATATCGATTACAATATGCCAGAGATTTTTGCAAATCGCCCATGGCATAATCAAATCTTTGTTTCTTTATTTAATGGCAGTCCGCTATATCAATTGGAAATGAATCGAAAGTTTGGACATCTTCGGAATGGGCTTAATCAGCCTGAACTCGATGATTTCGTACTTGAGTCAACCGTTGAAACCATTAAAACGAGAAAGCCTAATCTTATGCTTGTCCATTTTGTCGACTTAGATTCACAACGCCATTATCATGGATTTTCATCTGATGAAGCAATGGCAGCCCTTCGTCGTCATGATGAAAGACTGGGTAGGATCATGAATGCTTTAAAAGAAAGTGGAATCTATGAAAAAACAACAATCATTGCATTAGGTGACCATAGTGCATTGGATGAATCCAAGGCAGTTAAGCTGAATGTTTTATTTAGGAAGTCAGGTCTTATTACCGTAAATACGGATGGTAACGTAATAGATTGGAAGGCATACTGCAAAAGCTGTGATGGCTCTGCATATATTTATCTTAAAGAGAAAAACGACACTAAAACTAAAGAACAGGTTAGAACCCTTCTTACAGAGCTAATGGAAGTTGAAAACAACGGTATCGAACGAATTCTTTCAAGTAGTGAAGCGCAGGAAAAGGGGGCAGATGACAATGCTGCGTTCATGATTGAAGCACGGCTTGGCTACTATTTTAAGGAGCAGCTGGATGGTGAGTATATCGATGAAATTCAAGCTGAGGATGTTCGTGAAAAACGCTATACCTTTGCAAGCCATGGCTACTCACCGGAAAAGGAGAACTACACAACCGTTCTTATCGCTTCCGGAAAAGGAATTCGTCCAAACATTGAAATACCTGCTATGCATCTCGTAGATGAAGGGCCAACATTTGCGAGACTATTAGACTTAGATCTAGGAAAAACAGATGGTCATGTGATTGAGGAACTTCTAAACATTTGATTAAATTTAAGGGGGGTTTTGGGATGAGGTCGTTTACGAAAGAGGAATCGAGTTGGATGTATTATGATTGGGCCAATTCAGCCTATTCAATTATTATTACTACGGCTGTTTTTCCGATTTTTTATAAGGCTGCCGCAACAAATGCAGGTGTGGATGCTTCAGATTCAACAGCATATCTTGGCTATACAATCGCCATTTTCACCTTTATCTTAGCGATGATTGGACCGATACTGGGAACAATTGCTGATTATCAAGGCTACAAAAAGAAGTTTTTCACTTTCTTCTTTGCATTAGGAGTTTCCGCAACAGCCTTATTAGCTTTTGTACCAAGTGATAATTGGTTGCTCTTATTAATTGTTTATACGTTTGCTGCTTTAGGTTCAACAGGGGCAAATGTTTTCTATGATGCGTTTCTAATTGACGTCACAACTGAAGATAAAATGGACCGTGTTTCTGCACGTGGATATGGATTAGGCTATATCGGTAGTACTATTCCTTTTTTACTTGCTATCGCCATTATCCTTCTTGCACAACAAGAAATTTTACCGATTTCGGCAACTGTTGCTAGTAAAATAGCATTTATCATTACAGCCGTTTGGTGGGGTCTTTTTTCCATCCCATTATTCAAAAATGTACATCAACGTTACTATATCGAACGGGAACCTAATCCGATCGCAAGTAGCTTTAAACGCCTTGGAACAACCTTTAAGGAAATCAAAAAATACCGTGCTGTGTTTTTATTCTTAGTGGCCTACTTCTTTTATATCGACGGAGTTGGTACGGTTATTTCCATGTCAACCGCATATGGAACAGACCTTGGAATCAATGCAACAAATTTATTAATTGTATTATTTGTAACACAAGTTGTGGCTGCACCATTCGCGATACTTTATGGTCGGTTGGCACAGAAATTCACTGGTAAGAAAATGTTGTATGTCGGCATTTTCGTTTATATCATTGTCTGCGTGTATGCTTTTTTCCTAAAAACGACTCTTGATTTTTGGATCCTCGCCATGCTTGTCGCTACTTCTCAGGGTGGGATTCAGGCATTAAGCCGCTCTTATTTTGCGAAGCTTGTCCCTAAACAAAAGGCAAATGAGTTTTTTGGGTTTTATAATATCTTTGGAAAGTTCGCTTCCATTATGGGTCCGTTACTAGTCGGGGTAACCGCTCAAATCACAGGTCATTCCAATATGGGTGTTTTCAGCTTAGTTATCCTCTTCATCATTGGTTTTATCGTGTTAACCCGCGTTCCAGAACCTAGTGAGGTTAAATAGAGCAAATCCTCTTTCTCAATGTTATAATGAAAAAAACTTGAGAAATGGGGACAATTAATGGATAAGAAAGAACTTGAATACAAAATTCGCGAGCTAAAATTAGACTATGTACGTCTTCAAAATGATTTGGAAAAGTTAGATTCTGTGAATGGCAATATCTCACCATTGGAACGGCAAATCGCAGAAATCGAGGATGAGATTAGCACCCTATCAAGAAAATTACGCCAATTGTAAAAGGAGCTGCAACCAAGTGTTGCAGCTTTTTTTTATATAAACGAAATGGTTCTTGCAATCGAATTCAGATGAGCTTCATCCGCCCATGAAATGAAGTAATTATAGGTTGAACCTTCAATTTGAACTGGGGTAGGATATCTGACTATTGCAGCTGCCTGGCGGTTCATTTCAGGTGGTTGGTCTGAAGATGGATAGATCAGACAAGCCTCTTGCCCACGAATTCTAGTCTGGAAAATGCGAGGTGACGAGCCATATGGCATCAACTTGTGAAAGGCTTCTCCCCTACACACTTCATGAATATCATCCCCACCACCAATTGCTGAAATTTGAAAGAAACCATCCGCTCCCTCATATCTCTCCGTATTTACCTGGTACCAGTGCGATGGATATTGGAACCGCACTCTATACGTTTCATTTGTATAAACCCCGCCTGTAGGAGGAACATTCCCTGAAGACCAGCTTAGATTTACAATTTGAGGTTCCCTCGTAAGGATGATAGGATTTGGACTTTGTATACCTACCAACCACATTTCAGTTGCAAATTCTTGTTCTGAGCAACCAGATAAATAGGCAATAGTTCGGGAATCTTGGGACCATGTAACAGGTGTTGAAAAGCAAGAAGATGTTGAAAGAATTCGTTCATTGTCACCACGTTTTCCTACTACGCGAATTTGATTATAATATCCTGTTCCTTCCCTATAAGCAGTCGCACTGAATGCTATCATCTGAGAGTTCGGGGACCATGTTGGATAAAAATTTTTTGCTTGTTCTCCACCTTGAATTTCGTACACCTGACCTGATGTCAACTCCACTGTACGGATAAGTGATATACTAGCTCCTGGTGTTGTATAAAGGACAAATGTTCCGTCTGGTGAAAGTGAAACCTCATTTAATGGCCCTTCTGTATTATTTGTAATTTGTCTCCTCCCAGATCCATTTGCCGCTATACGGTATAATTGCTGGTTTCCTGAAGGATCTACTCCTTGAAACAATAGCTCTTGCCCACTTGGGAACCACTGAGCATCTGATGCACTAGGCTCTGAAATACTTGTTGCTCGATGAGTCAATACATCATACATCATAATGTGATTTCGCGTTGTATAGGCTAATATCCTATGATTTGGAGACCAATCAAGTGTAATGTCCTCATTTGGACCGATTTGGTCAATAGCCGCGATTCCGCCAGTAGAAAGGTCAATGACATATACGATCCGATTTTTCCCTACAAAAGCAATTCTTCGATTATCACCTGACCATATAGGCTTTGAAAAGGAATCAGCTAATCCGTTTGTTAGTTTAACCCGATTTCCATTTTGAAGATAAAAAAGCCATATATCATAGCTCCCGCCACGGCTTGAAGTATAAGCAATTATTCCAGTTGGTCGTACTCTGTAATTTACAGACAAAAGACAAACCTCCTATCTATAGATGTCTTTTGCCTATTTTATTCATATAGCTTAAATAGGTTCATCTTTACTACTTTTCGTCTATATATTATTTATGCCCTTTCCTTGAGAATAGTTTGTCCTCTCCAACCATAGAGTTATAGAAAAGGAGGGAGAAAAATGAACCAAACATTTTCTACTATGAAACTAATACGCTATGTAGTAGCATTTGTATTTATTACATCTGGGACAATGAAACTTCTTAGCAGTGAACTAAGCTCTGTCTTTCTAAATCTACCATTACCTGCACCCGAACTCATCATGTATATTGTCGCTATTCTTGAAATTGTTTGTGGGATCCTTCTTGCTATTAATAAGGAAGTTAAAAAAGCATCGATTCCATTACTTATCATTATCCTTGCAGCAATCCTTTTAGTAAAAATTCCCGTTCTGCATACAGGCTTTCTACAATTTGCCTTTGCTGTAAGACTTGATATTGTATTATTGGCATTATTATACATTCTTTATAAATCACACCATAAATAATAGTGAATTTATCCTTCAATGGAAACATTAAACAGATTGCAAACGCAATCTGTTTATTTTTATCAATATAATGATTCCAAAAAGCTTTTTATTTAACCTAAGATTTAAAACCTTATAAAATATTGGACCAACTCAGAATTTTCTTATGTTTGACATAGTGTAACAATTTCAATTATTATACCAATATACTATCTTGGAGGTTATGTTATGTCAGACTATAATAGACAGAAAATTGTGGACAGTGTTCCTCAAAAGGGATTCTTCGGACATCCTAAAGGACTATTCACACTTTTCTTCACGGAATTCTGGGAGCGATTCTCATATTATGGTATGAGAGCCATCCTATTATTCTATATGTATTATGAAGTATCTGATGGAGGACTTGGACTTGATCAACATACAGCTATGGCGATTATGTCGATTTATGGGTCACTTGTTTATATGTCAGGGGTTATCGGTGGATGGTTAGCAGACCGTATCTTCGGTACTTCTAAAGCGGTATTTTATGGTGGTATTTTAATCATGCTAGGTCATATTGCACTTGCAATTCCTGGTAACATCTCACTATTCTTTGTGTCAATGGTTCTGATTGTCCTTGGTACAGGTTTACTAAAACCAAACGTTTCTAGTGTTGTTGGGGAAATTTATAGTGAAAAAGATACACGTCGTGATGCAGGATTTAGTATCTTCTATATGAGTATTAACCTCGGTGGATTCCTTTCTCCTCTTATCGTAGGTGAAATTGGATTAAAGCATAATTTCCATTGGGGCTTCGCAATTGCTGCGATCGGTATGTTCTTTGGATTACTATTCTTTGTTTTCACAAAGAAAAAGAATCTTGGTCTTGCAGGTACAATTGTTCCAAATCCACTTGCACCAAATGAAAAGAAAAAAGTGTATACACAGATTGCTGTTGGTATAGTTATAGTTGCAATTTTAATAGCAGTTGGAATTCCAGCCGGTTTCCTAACATTTGATTCATTTATCGCACTTATTGGTATTCTTGGTTTCTTAATTCCTACTATTTATTTTGTTACGATGTATCGTAGCTCAAAAACATCAGATGTTGAGCGTTCAAGAGTATTAGCGTATATTCCTTTATTCTTAGCTGCCGTTATGTTCTGGTCCATTCAAGAACAAGGAGCAACAATTCTTGCCAATTATGCTGATACACGAACACAATTACAATTTGCTGGCTTTGATATTTCTCCAGCTTGGTTCCAATCATTAAACCCATTATTTATTATTATTTTTGCGCCTGTATTTGCATGGCTATGGGTAAAGCTTGGAGATCGTCAACCTTCTGTTCCGAAAAAGTTTTCATTAGGTTTGCTTTTTGCCGGTCTTTCTTTCCTTGTAATTTTATTACCAGCATATTTTGGTGGAACAGATTCATTAGTTAATCCACTTTGGTTAGTGCTAAGTTATTTCATTGTTGTTATTGGGGAATTATTAATTTCACCTGTCGGACTTTCCGCTACAACAAAATTAGCACCTGCAGCGTTCACAGCTCAAATGATGAGTTTATGGATGCTTTCAAATGCTGCTGCACAAGCACTTAACGCACAACTTGTTAAATTCTATACACCTGAAACAGAAATGACTTACTTTGGAGTAATTGGTGGGGCATCTATTGTATTAGGTATTATCCTATTATTCGTATCACCAAAGATTCATAAGTTCATGAAGGGTGTCAACTAATAATTAGTTCTGATTTTTCAAAAAATAATGCAACATATCAAGTAGCGTGAGACTATCTCACGCTACTTTTCTTATATTTTGTGGAATAATATATTTTAGAGGATAACTCGAGTAAGATAGTACGAATTGGAATTGCCTTATTGGACTCTCTTTCTACTTTTTCTAGCTCGTGCTGTCAGAATCACCACTGATTTCTGACTCACTCTCTCTTTCTTCCTCTCGTTCTGTCAGAATCAGCTCTCGTTTCTGACTTACTCCCTCCTTTTTCAGCTCATGCTGTCAGAATCACCACTAGTTTCTGACTCACTCCCTGCTGATTCACCTCGTTCTGTCAGAATCATACTGATTTCCGACTCACTCTCTCCTTTTTAAGCTCATGCTGTCAGAATCACCACTGATTTCCGACTCACTCTCTCTTTCTTCCTCTCGTTCTGTCAGAATTAGCCCTCGTTTCTGACTCACTCCCTCCTTTTTCAGCTCATGCTGTCAGAATCACCACTCGTTTCTGACTCACTCTCTCCTTTTTCCGCTCATGTTGTCAGAATCAACCTTGGTTTCTGACTCACTCTCTCCTTTTTCCGCTCATTGTGTCAGAATCTACCCTCGTTTCTGACTCACTCTCTCCTTTTCCTAACTCATGCTGTCAGAATCACCACTGATTTCTGACTCACTCTCTCCTTTTTCCGCTCATGCTGTCAGAATCAACCCTCGTTTCTGACTCACTCTCTCCTTTTTCCGCTCATGTTGTCAGAATCAACCTTGGTTTCCGACTCACTCTCTCCTTTTCCTAACCCATGCTGTCAGAATCGACCCTCGTTTCTGACTCACTTTCTCCTTTTTCCGCTCATGCTCTCAGAATCACCTATGCTTTTTATGATTCACTTCACGCCATTCTTAGTTGATTTATTCGCATACTAAAAAGACCTGTTCGGGATTGAACAGGTCTTTTTGTGTATTATAAATTTTTAATAAATAATCTCACAACATCTGCGCCACCAATAAATAAGCCGAGAGATGTTCCAAGGTTACACAAAACAATAATTAATAAAATCCGTGTTACTTTGTTATGCCAGAAGCCTTTTACACTATAAACATCTGTTGAAAGTGTTTCAAAGTCCTTCACGCTAGGACGGCGTAGGAAAGCTTGTACAAAACCTGCTATCCAACCCGCTGCAATTAAGGGATGCATGACTCCAATTGGTGCTGCAAAAAATGCAGTCACAATTGTAAGTGGATGACCTAGAGCAATCACTGCTCCGATAGCGGAAAATGAACCCGTCCATAAGACTAAACTTAGGGTTTGTTGCAAGCCCGCTTCTGGGTTGGCAATAAAGGTATAGGCAATAATGGCCACGATTAAAATCGGAATTGCCCAACCGATAATTTTAGGGGCTTTTGATTTAGGCGGCAACTGTGTAAGCTTCTTCAAATCGTGTTCTTTTTTAATTTCTTCCTTTATTCCAGGAACATGTGCTGCCCCAAGTACGGCTACTACTTTTTCTCCTGGAGCATGTTTGATCTTCTGTGCCAAATACTGATCACGCTCATCAATTAGTGGCGTTTTTAATTTTGGAAAGCTCGTTGAAAATTCAGTTAGCATTGAATTCAGCATATCCTTGGATTTCATTTTTTCCAGTTCTTCTTCAGTAATCGTCTCGTTGCTGAAAATACTATAAATAATAGACATTAATAATTTCATTTTTCCTGTGAACCCGACTGCATTCCAAATGCGTGAGAATGTAATTTGAATGTTTCGGTCTGCCAAAACTAATTCGGCATCTACTTCTTTCGCTGACTCGATTCCCTGCATCATTTCTTGCCCAGCATTGATTCCAAATTGACTAGCCATTCGCTTTTGGAATGAGGAAATTGCTAGGTTCATGAGAAGCAAGGTAGCCTTCTTCTCTTTGATGACCTTAAAGATGTCCATTTCCTTCCATTTGTTGCCTTCCATCATGGATTGATATCTTTGTTCATCTAGCTCAATACAAACCGAATCAGGTTTTTCCGCTTCAATAACTTCCTTAACCTGTTCAGCACTATGTTTTGAAACGTGAGCAGTTCCAATTAATATGTATTCCTTACCATCTAATTCGATCCTCGTGATATTTTCTTCAGACATAATAGACCATCCTTATACATGCTCAAATTGTGTATATGTCTAATTCTAAACTAGAATGGCATAGATTTGAATTCTTTTATTTTATAAAACAGCTCGAAGTGTTGAAAACGTAGAATTTTATTTGGAAATGATATACTTAAAATAAGAGTTAATTATTATTGTGAGGGATTTATGGTGATAAAAATTGTAACTGATAGCTCAGCGGATCTTCCAAATGAGTTGCTAGAAAAATATAAAATAACAGTTGTTCCCATGAACGTTTCGATTGAAGGTGTTGACTATAGAGAAGGTGTTGATATAACACCAAAAGAATTCTTTAAAAAAATGTTTGCGTCTGCCGAACTACCAAGGACTTCTCAGCCATCTCCAGCTGTTTTTGGAGAAGCGTATTCCAAGTTCCCAGTTAATTCAGAGATTCTATGTTTGACAATTTCATCTGGATTAAGTGGCACCTATCAATCGGCAATCATAGCAAAGGGACTTACTAAAAATAAAGTGACTGTCTTTGATACTTTAGCTGGCTCTTTAGGGCATGGTATACAAATTATAAAAGCTGCTGAACTAGCTGAAAGTGGACATTCAATGGAGGAAATCGTCGCAATCCTTACCAAATACCGAGAAAACATGAATATCTTCATTTTGCTTGATACACTCGAGAATATAGTGAAAGGCGGTCGATTAAGCAAATTTCAAGGCTCTCTTGCAAAGCTATTAAATATAAAGGTTTTATTACAAAGAGGAGATGGCGGCACCGTAGAAACTCTTGAAAAAATCCGAGGGAAAAAGAAAAGCCAAAAACGATTAATGGAAATAATCAAAGACTCAAAAAAGGATTTCTCTGAAACCATTTTTGGAATCACCCACACAGGTAACCTTGAGGAAGCTGAGGCGTTAAAAAATGAAATTATTGCCCTGTTTCATCCAAAAGAAGTCATTCTAAATTATATGGGTGCAACAATGGGTACTTACGCGGGTAGGAGAGGCATGATTATTTCTTATGCATAATAAAAAAGGGACCAAGCATAAACATGTTTTGGTCCCTTTCACCTTTTATCCTGGGAATGACTTATCGTTTTCTGCTAACGAGCCTGAAGGATTATCTTCATGCTTATAATCATTCACCCAATAGTCAGCATTTTTAATTCCAAGTTTTTCTGGATTAAAGACTGGATCAAGTCCCGCCTTGCGTTGCTTCTCGTAGTCCTTTAATGTTACTAATGCTGGTTTTGCTAGGATCAGAATGGCAATTACATTCAACCAAACCATTAAACCTAAGCCAATATCACCAAAAGCCCAAGCAAGCTTCGCCTCATTCACAGTTCCGTATGTCATTGATCCTAATAAAACAATTTTTAAGACAAACATGGCTACCCTGCTATCTCTACCTCTTATTAAATATGCGATATTTGTTTCTGCCATATAGTAATACGCCATAATCGTTGTAAAGGCGAAGAAGAATAAAGCAATCGCTGTAAAGCCTGCACCAAATCCAGGAAGTGCAGTTTCAACGGCTGCCTGTGTGAACGCCGGCCCCGCTTCAACTGTTTCTCCTAAATTATTTACAATAAATGCACCATCATCCGCTTGTACATTATACATTCCTGTAAACAAAATCATAAACGCAGTTGCTGAACAAACCAATAAAGTATCAATGTAGACAGCAGAGGCTTGAACTAAACCTTGTTTAGCAGGATGGGATACTTCCGCAGCCGCAGCCGCATGTGGTCCTGTACCTTGACCAGCTTCATTTGAGTAAATACCACGTTTTACTCCCCAAGAGATTGCCATCCCGATTATTCCGCCAAATGCCTGCTCTGCTCCAAAAGCACTTTTAAAAATTAAAGCAATTACAGCTGGCAATTGACCGATATTCATAAGCATGATAATAATTGCCATGATAATATAACCTATAGCCATAAATGGTACCACATACTGTGCAACGTTCGCTATTCTCTTAATACCACCAAAAATAATGGCACCGATTAATACAACCAAAATAGCTGCAGTTACCCATTTATTAATCCCAAATGCGTTGTCCAATCCAGCTGCAATCGAATTTGATTGGATTCCTGGCATTAGAAATGCCATTGCTAGAAGGGCTGCAAGAGCAAAGATAACTCCATACCATTTCCAGCCGATTCCTTTTTCTATGTAATACGCTGGTCCACCACGATATTGACCGTCTTGCTTTTCTTTGTAAATCTGCGCTAATGTCGATTCAATGAATGAAGTTGCTGCCCCAATAAAGGCAATTGCCCACATCCAGAACACGGCACCTGGTCCACCAAATGCAATAGCGGTAGCCGTTCCAGCAATGTTACCTGTTCCAACACGACCTGATAGTGAGACAGCCAATGCTTGGAAAGATGAAACCCCTGCATCAGAGCTTTTCCCTTTGAACATTAGGGATGTCATATCTTTGATGTGCCTTACCTGTAAAAAACGAGTTAAAATTGAAAATAAAAGTCCCACACCAAGCATTCCATAAATCATTACCGGGCTCCAAAGGATACCATTCAACCAATCTGCAAAAGCCTGCACATACATTCCCCCTTCTTCATTTAGAAAATTCTCTATATTAAGAATTATAATTCAAGTGTATAGACAACTCAATATTATTGTTGTATAACAGTTTAAACCCTCTCATTTATAGACCATGATATTTATCACAGTCTACCTTTTATTCCTACATTATAATGGATATATAAAGTAGAAAAATTCAAAAGGGGCGATTCGAATGAAGAAAGAAATACTCGATCAGTTTATTGAATATAACGAGGAAAGACTTACAAAGCGCATCATCTCCAAAGGAGGCGGTAGTACTGTCTTTTTGTTAAATTTCATGCCCAATCAAGCCCTACCTGCCCACAAGCACCCAGGATCAAATGTTTATCTATTAGTACTCTCAGGTGAAGGTACCTTTACAATTGATGAACAAGTAGTAAAAGTGAACAAGAACGATGTGATCGTTTGTAATGGGGACGAGAACTTAAGCTTTGTAAATGATGGTTCAGAAAATGTAAGTTTGTATGTCACACTTACAAAAATTCCTGATGAGAGATACGCACAGGACGTATAAAAAACTGCCAGCCCCTAAAGGGTTGGCAGTTTCCTTACTAGTTCATTACCCATTTATCTTTCATAAACAAGATACGACCAATAGCAAAGAAGATAATCATACAAGCGATGTTGCTGCCAAAAGCTAGTAGAATATGTTCATAGTCAATAATTCCAAACATTAATTCTTTTAATAAAGTAAATAAATTCATAATTGGCACAGCGAAGTGATAATTTGTAAGTTCATTCACTCCTACCCCTACTATAATCATTGCAGGGAACATGGCAATCATCATTACAGGGCTGCTATAGCTTCCTGCTTCCTTGATCGTCTTCGCGACTATACTTGTAGTCATAATTAATGATGCGGTAAACGCAGCGTAAATCACTGAAAGTAAAATTCCGATTCCAATAATTAAATAAGCGTCATTTCCAAATGATACAGCATTTTTAAGATTTTCAGTTAACAAACTAATCTCCAATGCAACTACAGCCAATGTGATAATGCCGATTACCGCCCCAATTGTTGCAATCGTTAACCATTTTGCAAGCAGCAAGGTAGATCTCTTAACAGGGGTCATTAACAGGGCTTCCATTGTTTTCTTTTCTTTTTCACCAGCAAATAAATCTGCTGCAGAAGGACCTGAACCAACTCCGATTGCAATTGATAAGATTAATGGAATCAAAAATGCAAGCATGTCAACATTTGGATCTTCATTTGTCATTTCTTGTTGTTTAATCGTAAATGGTTGCATAATAGAAGGATCGATTCCGCCTTCCTGAAGGTTCCCGACAACCACTGTTTTCTCAAAAACGGTTAAGGCATTTAAGATAATCGCATTTAATTGAGTAGACTTTTGACTAAATGAATCCCCAACTAGAGTGACCGTTGCCTCCTCTCCATTTTGTGTAGCCTCAACGAAATTTGGTGTTAATTCCAACCCTACTTGTGCATCACCGTCCTGAATGGATTGTTCTAGGTTAGACGATTCAATAAGCTCAACGTTCTCTACTCCTAAAAGTACCCTTTCTGCTTCAATCATGGAAGATTCCTCAACTGCAAGTTGGAACGTATCACCTTCGCCATCTGAAATCATATTTTCATAGAAAAATGTCATTCCGGACATCATGATAATTGGTAATAAGACAGTTAGTATTAATGTTCGACGATCGCGAAAGCAATCTTTTAATTCTTTCAAATATATCTTACGAAGCATATGTTTCGTTCCCCCTAACAAGTTTACTCATGAAAATATAATTCAAATCCTTGCTTCCTTCTGATTTATAAAGCTCATCTAAATCACCATGATAGACGAGTTCTCCCTTATGCATCATTGCGACTGAATCACAAAGCATGGAAACCTCCTCCATAATATGACTAGAGAAAATAATTGTCTTACCATCACGTTTTAACTGATGAACAAGTTGTCTGAACACATTTGATGACGTAATATCTAACCCGGTCGTTGGCTCATCAAAGAGGATGATGTCTGGATTATGAATGAGTGTTCTCGCAATTGCTACTTTCTGTCTCATTCCTTTTGAGAACCCACCTACTTTACGATTCAAGTAATCTCGCATACCAAACATCCGGGCTAGTTCATCAATTCTTACTTTCGTTTCATGCTTGCTTAATCCATAAAGGGCTGCAAAATATTCTAGATTTTCTCGTGCAGTGAGCCGATCATACAATCCGGTCTCACCACCGAATAATACTCCGATTCTCTTTTTTACTTCCTCTGGATTTTTTTGTGTATCATAGTCTGCCACTTTAACATTTCCCTCCGTCGGAGTTAGTAAAGTCGCAATGGTTCGCAGAAGAGTTGTTTTTCCCGCACCATTTTCTCCTAGCAATCCAACAACTTGCCCTTTTTCAACAGTAAATTTCACATGTTTTAATGCTGTTATAGAAGTCTTTTTATCTTTGAATCTTTTTGTCACTTCGTTAATTTCGATCATTTTTTCCACCTCGTCTTGTTCTTATGTCTATATCATAGCCATCCTTTTTAAGAAAATCTCTAGTTATGTCGCGAATGTTCCTTTTTTTGTCGCGAAAAGGTCAAATTTTCCTTTAAAGGTGTTAAAATAGAAAGATACTATATTTGGAAATTAATATTTTAATGTTGGTTATGAGAGGTAGATTTGAAAATGAAGGTTGGTCTTGTAGATGACCGTTTGATTGATTTGGATAAATTAAAAGCAATTGTAACTGGCATTCCAGATATTGAGGTTATCTTCTCTACATTATCCGCCGAGGAAGCCTATGAACAAATCAAAAAAGAGGAAATCGATTTGTTGATTGCTGACATTGAGATGCCGAATTTATCAGGCTATGAACTTGCCGATATTATTCACACGCATGCACTGAATATTTCAGTAATTTTTGTAACAGGAAATAGTGGCTATGCTGTTCATGCATTTGAACTAAATGTGCATGATTATATTATGAAGCCCTATCCGAGAGAACGTTTAGTACAATCAATTGAGCGATTACTCGAAAAAACAAAGTCGGCAGAAATT